>NZ_JBQEQR010000017.1:0-6187 GCF_052037695.1 Vibrio sp. WZ-1
CCAATCTAGGGCGTAAATTATTAGCACTGGTCGAGTTAGAAACTTACTCATAACAAAGCATTTAAGAGTGATTCGCAACGCTTGGCGTTTTCGCTTCGCTCAAGTATAGCCAAGCGTCGCTCACACCTTAATGCGGCGTTAGGAATTATTAAAAGGAAACATAATGTTAGAGTTCATTTTAGCGGTTTGTACAATACTAGGTGGCATAACAGCGACCTGGTTTTTGTTTGAAAAACAAGACCTCTTTGCTAATACATTCAAGTTTAATAGAAGTCTACTCATTTGGGTTGATGAGAAAGGTATTCTGGATCAAGACGAGAAAGAACTCATTCAAAAATTAAGCAAAGCAAGCCTGTTCCTAAGCAAAAAGAAGTCATACGAACTAAAAGTAACAAGTAAAAAATATCAAAATCAGCTGGCAGGTCAGAGTGAAAAAGGTATCAATAAAGATATTGATGAAAAAATGACTGCAAAGTATGAATGTACTGCGCAAGCATTAAAATTACTTATCAATATGCGTTACATGAAGCAACTAGAAGACTTTACTGATGATGAATTTGTTATGATGGCAAAGGGAATTCTGAGTTTTTCAGACTTGACTCCGTATAATCCTTTCTTGGACCGCCTAGAGGTATGGTTCTCCCAAAATCACTCTTTTCGAGAAACTGTCCCTCTCAGTTCATTTGAGCGAAGCGTGTTATTTGAACATTTGGGTATAGACAGTATGCTCAACATAATGCCCAGCAGTGTTGTAGAACTGCCGAGAGAGCTAATCTGCGATAAAGTAGTTCCTACAATGGTATATTCAATCGAGAAATATTCGGGGGAGGCTCTATGTTTTCATCTCGAAGAACAGTTCAATTTAGCTAGTTGGCAATATGGCGCGGCATAATCCTAACAATCTGTTTAAGAGTGATTCGCAACGCTTGGCATTTTCACTATGCGTTAGGTTTAGTGGTTAAGGTTGTTTACGGGAACTTCAGTATTGTGTTGCTCACACCTTAACAGGGCGTTAGGCTTTTCGTAGGATAATCAGAATGTGGAATGATGTTGAACAATTAACCAAGTTTGTAAAATTTATCCCCTATGTTTTTATTTCACTAGGTTTTGTGGTGGCGCTTTCGGGACAGTTTGTGAAAGCTAAAGTGGAAGAGCGGGTTGTGTTCTTGAAACAAGGTGCTGAAATTGCTCTCAAAAACACGGCGCCTGATTTGGATGTCACATTGGGTAAGTACGCACCAACAGGAGAGCTTGTACTACAGATTACCGCGAAAAATGATATTCCCTTTACATCAAGTTGGCATATCAAAACAACAAACAATGAAATAGTGTCAGGTATTCAGTTAGAAAAGCCAGTAAGTACACCAACTCCAGAACAACGAATATTCTTATTCAAAGCGGTGGTTGACGTAAGTAAGATAAAAAACAATTATCTAGAGTTAGACTACTTCTATGAATCTAAATATTCCTCTGAGCTTAATCAACCGCAAAACTTAAAGGGAACAATCACCAGAAAATATTTTTACGTAAACGGTGAAGTTTTTCCAGTAGAGCAGTTCCAGAACACGATAGGTCCAAAATCACCTGAACCACAAGCCTAACAAACAATTTAAGAGTGATTCAGCACGCTTGGCATTTTTGGTTTGGGTTGAGTTCGGTGTTTACGGTGGTCAAATGAAGTGTCGTGGTCACGTGCTTCACACCTTAATTGGGCGTTATGTTTACTTGAAATTCAAAGGCTTAAAGTTCTTAGGCTCTAGTTCTTTGTCCCTTTGGCAATTGGTCCCTAGTAGACTCAGCAAATCCGCATTGTCAGTCTAAGTTCTTGAATCTCTCAGGCCGTAAAACATGCCAATGTTCGTGGGTTGCTTCATTGTCAGGTCGTGGCGGTCGGCTTCTTGTTTAACTGGCTTTAAGTCGCTTTTAGGTTCTTAGTCAATTAGCATTTCGGCTTGGCAGTTGCCTCGGCAATTCAGCACTGTTTTGCGCTTTGGTTGGAAAGAAAGGGCATTTGTTGGAACTTAGTCAGGTTGCCTCATTGGGCAGGGAAGTGGCATTACTCGTTTCTGGTTGGTCGTCTTTGGTGCTCAAGTTGGTTTCAGCCTTGTGGTTTGCTTCAGAAAACTAGTTAGAAATAGTAGTTCTTTCTCAAGTAAATCAGTCGTTTGTGGTAAAACATAACAAACAATTCAACAGTGATTCGCAACGCTTGGCGTTCTCACTTCGGGTTGAGTTTAGTGTTTACGGCGCAGTGTTCAAGTTCAGTGTATGCGCTGCTCACACGTTAATTGGGCGTTATGTTTACTTGTATTTCAAAGGCTTAAAGGTCTTAGGCTATATATAGTTCTTTGTTCCTTTGGCAATTCGTCCCTAGTAGACTCAGCAAATCCGCATTGTCGGCCTAAGTTCTTGAATAGCTCAGGCCGTAAAACATGCCAATATTCGTGGGTTGCTTCATTGTCAGGTCGTGGCGGTCGGCTTCTTGTTTAACTGACTCAAAGTCGTTTTTGGATTCTTAACCAATCAGCATTTCGGCTTGGCAGTTGCCTCGGCAATTTGCCATTGTCTTGCGCTTTGGTTGGAAAGAAAGGGCGCTTGTTGTTACTCGGTCGGGTTGCCTCATTGGGCAGGGAAAAGGAATTACTTGTTTCAGGTTGGTCGCCTTTGGCGGTCAAGTTGGTTTAAACCTTGTGGTTTGGTTCAGAAAATCGGTCTGAAACAGCAGTTCTTTCTCAAGTAAATCAGTCGTTTGTGGTAAAACATAACAATAAATTTAAGCAGATTCGTAACGCTTGGCATTTTTACTTTGAATTAGCTTAAGTGTTTACGGCACAATGGTTTAGGTAGGTGGTCGCGTTACTCACTACTTAATTTGGCGTTAGCAGTACACGGTGGTAAATCAGTATGGAACATGACAAATCGAGATGTTTTTTCTACGAGCCTGAAAATTCGATTCGCCGTGAGTCGATGTTAATGAACAAATTATTGTTTGATCTACAGTTAGCCTATGCGATGCAGGGGTATTACCTTAAAGCTTACCGTACTGATGTCGATGATAATGGCTATGACTTAGTCCTTGATTCTGAAGATATAAGCAGAAAGGTTCAGGTCAAATCAACAATGGTTGATTCCTCCACTAAGTCTTGGGGCATAGCTAAGGGTGTACTACGTCCCGAGTTACACCAAATGCGTAAGCATTCTATGTGGTCTAATTTGACTGCGGGTATTGGTGGGGGAGTAATTTTGCAAGAAGTCACATTGAACCAAGATGACATTGATGTAAATTATTACTATACCGATTTGGTTATTTTATCGCTCTACTGCTTTGAGATCATCGGGAACAAAGTGAACTACAAAAGTGCTCGTAGGGTTATAGGTGAACTTCATCATGAGTATTTCCATGATAAAGTAGCACTTTCAAAAAGTTGCTTTCTCAAGCTTAAATCACCGTCTGCCTTACTAGAGTTAATGGGATTTACTCAAAGTCGAATGTACGGAGATATTATTTACAAATTGCAGTGTATAAATAATCCAAAATATCGTTCAGCGCCACACGAATACTATCGAGAAAAAATTGTACAGCTGATAAATTCAGTAAAGTACTGCTAACAATCAATTTAAGAGGGATTCACAACGCTTGGCATTTTTGCTTCTACTTCAAATTTAGTGTTTATGGCACAATGCCTTAGGTAGGGTGGTAGCGTTGTTCACCCCTTAATTGGGCGTTATATCACTTCGAGGAAACAACAAATATGAAAGGTGAAATTGTTCGTTGGGTTGATGAGCGTGGTTTTGGTTTCATCAACTCTGATGCCTACCCAGGTGACATTTTCGTTCATGTATCGAAGTTTAAGAAGGGTTACAGGCGTCCAAAAACTGGCGATAAAGTAGAGTTTCAGATCGAAGTAAGCAACGGCAAAACTAGCGCTCATAATGTATTGCTTGTTGGTGTTGAACCTATCAAAAACAGTTCGTCATCATCTATATTATCTGTTGTGCTAATTGGCTTGGCTCTAGGTGTCTTTGGCTATTTTGCTTTTGAAAAGCTCTTTACTACTCCTGAATATGAAAATATGGGGTTTGTATGCGAGGGTAAGACTCGCTGTAGCCACATGACATCTTGCAATGAGGCAAAGTTCTATTTAGCAAACTGTCCCAACGTACAAATTGATGGGGATCGTGATGGCTTGCCTTGTGAAATGCAGTGGTGCACTAATTAGGGCGTGATATAACAAGCAATTTAAGAGGGATTCACAACGCTTGGCATTTTTGCTTCTACCTCAAATTTAGTGTTTATGGCACAATGTTTTAGGTTTGGTGGTAGCGTTGTTCACCCCTTAATTGGGCGTTAGTGCGCAAAGATAAAAATTATAATTAGCAGGATTTAAAATGAGTGAAATTGCTCGTTTCATATCTGGTAAAGCTCCAGATAAATTTGGTCGCAATGTAGAGCAGTTGTTAGCTTACAACCACTTCTGGCTGGAGCATGATCATAAGTATATTCAGGTTCTTTTCCCGATTGATGAGGGTACTAAGTTCAATCAACATGCTCCTTTGGTAACTCAAGCAGATCGAGAGGCTTTTGCTAACTCAGAAGAATTACGTATTGCTCACTTAAAAGTACTCGACCTTTTACTCGAGTTTTGGGGATTGCAGCGAGATGGGTGTGAAATTTCTTCATTACTGGAACTAAGTCCTGCTAACCACGTCTGGCTTAAAAGTCATGACCACAACCAACTCCGCCTGACCCGAGCAATTCGTAGTTTGTATTTACTCGGTAATGAGCAGATAGCAGCAAACTTGTGTGACTTTCTAGTGGCTGCAGCCAGAGAAACCGGCATGGTTTCAGATAAAACGGTTGAGTATTGGCGTAACGCGCTCAAGGGTTAGGGATCGCTGAAAAAGCGCACTAACAAACTGTTTAAGAGTGATTCGCAACGCGTGGCATTTTTACTATGCGTTGGTTTTAGTGGTTAAGGTGGTATGCGGGAGCTTCGGTATTGCGTTGCTCACACCTTAACAGGGCGTTATGCATCAAGGAGAACCTTATGCGATTAGCAAGTTTCGAAGAAGATTATTGGCGATTACGAAATGGGGAGGAATCCCATCGCAATAATCCAGAAACGTTTTGGATTCCAACTCTAGATGCTCGTAAGTCGCTAAAAATTGGTGATGCAGCCAAAATCATCTTAGAAATTGAATTTGAGGATGAAAATGGTGATATTTACGTTGAATCTGAGAGAGGTTATGTCATCGTCTCAGAATTAGTGTCAGATAAATTTATTGGTATCTTAGACTTTCAACCAAGTTGTATTGATCCTGATGAGTCAGGTGTGTATCTCGGTTTTGGCGTTGAAATACCATTTTCAGTTGAACACGTCATCGACATAAGCCGACCGCCTCAAAGCTATATTGATTGGCAATTGGGTCAAAAACCCGAGAGAAGCTGGTCGCGAAATTGATGCATAACAAAGCATTTAAGAGTGATTCTCAACGCTTGGCATTTTTGGTGTCATCGTTGGGTTTTGTGTTTACGGTGGTATGGTTTAGTTTCGTGGTAGCGTTGCTCACACCTTAATGCGGCGTTATGTTTACTTGTATTTCAACGGCTTAAAGGTCTTCGGCTCTAGTTCTTTGTTCCTTTGGTAATTCGTCCCCAGTAGACTCAGCAAATCCGCATTGTCGGCCTAAGTTCTTGAATCACTCAGCCCGTAAAACATGCCAAAGTTCGTGGGTTGCTTCATTGTCAGGTCGTGGCGGTTGGCTTCTTGCTTAACTGGCTCAAAGTCGCTTTTAGGTTCTTAGTCAATTGGCATTTTAGCTTGGCAGTTGCCTCGGCAATTTGCCATTGTTATGTGCTTTGGTTGGAAAGATAGGGTGCTTGTTGTTTCTTGGTCGGGTTGCCTCATTGGGTAGGGAAGTGGAATTACTCGTTTAAGGTTAATCGCTTTTGGCGGTCAAGTTGGCTCGAGCCTTGTGGTTTAGCTCAGAAAACTAGTTAGAAATAGCAGTTCTTTCTCAAGTAAATCATGTGTTTGTGGTAAAACTTAGTATCAAGTTTGAAGTGCGACACTTTTTACAGATGCGCATGAATATACTCCGTTGGTGTCCTATACCCAAGTCTTTTGCGTGGGCGCGTATTTAATTTGTGTGCAATTTCATTGCAGAGCTTCTGTGTTACGTGTGA
>NZ_JBQEQR010000046.1:0-65590 GCF_052037695.1 Vibrio sp. WZ-1
CCTAGTAAAAGCATCTGTAGGTGAAGACGGTAAGCTACAAGTATTTGCGGGTAACAACAAAGTTGACGGCGAAGTGTCATTCTCTGGTGGTCTAGCTGGTGAGCTAAGCTTAGGTGAAGCTAAAGCAGTAACCGTAGATACTATTGACGTAACATCGGTTGCAGGCGCACAAGAGTCGGTAGCTATTGTTGACGCGGCACTGAAATACGTAGACAGCCACCGTGCAGAGCTAGGTGCTTTCCAAAACCGTTTCAACCATGCAATCAGCAACTTGGATAACATTAACGAGAACGTGAATGCATCGAAGAGCCGTATCAAAGATACAGACTTCGCGAAAGAAACGACTCAAATGACCAAGTCACAAATTCTATCGCAAGCGTCAAGTTCAATTCTTGCGCAAGCAAAACAAGCGCCAAACTCAGCGCTAAGCCTACTAGGTTAATCAACCTAATACGACGCGATACAAAAGCCAGGCTAACCCCTGGCTTTTTGCTTATTCAAATCACGCATTAAGTACACTGTACAGGACGGGAACAAGGAGTTCGTATCGATTAGATGGTCTCTTTAAATACCAATGTCACTGCGATGATGACGCAGCGACACCTCGGTCACGCAGCTGAGCAAAACATAGAATCACAGCGCAATCTTACCTCGGGTTATCGGATTAACTCCGCCAGTGATGACGCTGCTGGTCTACAGATATCCAATACTCTTAATGTTCAAACAAGAGGGCTTGATGTCGCCTTGAGAAATGCGCACGACGCATATTCGGTGGCACAAACCGCTGAGGGGGCTTTGCATGAGAGTAGCGATATATTGCAACGCTTACGCTCTCTGGGGCTGCAAGCAGCAAACGGCAGTAATGATTCAAGTGACCGGCAAAGTATTCAATACGAGGTCGTAGCGCTGCAAGATGAGCTTGATCGTGTCGCGATCACGACGACATTTGCAGATAAAAACCTGTTTGATGGTTCTTACGGCTCGCAAGGCTTCCATATTGGTGCGAATGCCAACTCTATCTCTCTGACACTGCGAAATATGCGCAGTCACATCCCGGAGATGGGAGGGCAGCATTATATCGGTGATGCAGTCGAGAAAGATTGGCAAGTCTCCAAAGGTAATCAAACTCTCAAGTTTGAATACCAAGACAGCGAAGGGCAAACCCAAACAGAATCTATTAGGCTCAAACTAGGAGACCGCATCGAGCAAGTGGCCACTTACATCAATGCGCAGCAATCGATAGTGAGTGCCTCAGTGACTGAAAACAACGAACTGCAATTCTTTTCCTCGACGCTGAATGCGCCAGAAGGTGTGGAACTAAAGGGCAGTTTAGTGGATGAGCTCGATGTTACTGCTGGTGGTTTAGTCACAATGGACGACATCGATATGTCGACTGTCGGCGGAGCACAGCTTTCGGTTGGCGTGATTGATGCGGCAATTAAGTACGTTGACTCGCATCGAAGTGAAATAGGCGGCTTTCAAAACTGGGTTAGTGGCACTATGGACAACCTCAATACCGTCAATCGCAGTGTGACTGAATCAAAAGGGCGGATACGAGATACTGACTTTGCTCGAGAATCGACAGAGATGGTACGTTCACAAGTGCTGCAAGATGCGACTACCGCTCTGTTAGCGCAAGCAAAGCAGAGACCGAGCTCGGCACTTGGTTTACTCAGTTGAACGAGGTTCAGCGATAGAAATCGTTCGGAAGTAAAAGTTTCAGGTAATAAAAAACGCTGCCGTTGGCAGCGTTTTTTTCGTGTTAGGTTAAGTAATAATTACTTAGTTACACGTAGAACTGGAGTTTCACCAACAGTTACAGAACCAGAAAGCTTGTTCAGCTCTTTGATTTCGTCCATGTTAGAGATAACAACTGGAGTTAGCGTTGATTTCGCTTTCTCTTCAAGAAGAGCTAGATCGAATTCAATTACAGTGTCGCCAGCTTTAACAGTTTGACCTTCTTCAGCGATACGCTTGAAGCCTTCGCCTTTAAGTTCAACAGTATCGATACCAAAGTGAACGAATAGCTCAACACCGTCGTCAGACTCGATAGAGAACGCGTGGTTCGTTTCGAAGATCTTACCGATAGTACCGTTTACAGGAGCTACCATTTTGTTACCAGCAGGTTTGATAGCAATACCATCACCAACGATTTTCTCAGCGAAAACAACATCTGGCACATCTTCGATGTTCACGATTTCACCAGAAAGTGGTGCGATGATTTCGATTGCACCTGCGTCAGCGCTGTCGTCAGATACTAGCTTCTTAAGTTTGTCAAACAGACCCATTGTGTCATGCTCCTAACGTTTTATTTAATTCTGTCGAATTATAGTATACCAATCTTACGAGATAGACGACTTTTTTTAACCGTCTATCTCATTGGAATTAGTTGATTATTGAGTTTTCTCAGCAATGAACTTTTCTACAACTGCTTCGATTTCCGCCGCTGTTGGTAGAGAAAGTGCTTCTTCAGCCATTGCTTTCACTTCTGCGAAGTTAGAGTTACGGATAACTTTCTTCACTTTAGGGATAGAGATACCGCTCATTGAGAACTCGTCTAGACCCATACCTAGAAGTAGAAGTGTTGCACGCTCATCACCTGCTAGCTCACCACACATACCAGTCCACTTACCTTCAGCGTGAGAAGCGTCGATAACTTGCTTGATCACGGTAAGTACTGCTGGTGATAGTGGGTTGTATAGGTGAGAAATCATCTCGTTACCACGGTCAACTGCTAGTGTGTACTGAGTTAGGTCATTTGTACCGATAGAGAAGAAAGCAACTTCCTTCGCTAGGTGGTGCGCGATAGCTGCTGCTGCAGGAGTCTCAACCATTACACCGATTTCGATGCTTTCGTCGAATGCATGACCTTCAGCACGTAGTTCTGCTTTGTACTCTTCGATCGCTTTCTTAAGCTCACGGATTTCTTCAACAGAGATGATCATTGGGAACATGATACGCAGTTTACCGTGTGCAGATGCACGTAGGATACCACGCAGCTGGTCACGTAGGATTTCACGACGATCTAAGCTGATACGTACTGCACGCCAGCCTAGGAACGGGTTCATCTCTTTTGGAAGATCCATGTATGGAAGATCTTTGTCGCCGCCGATATCCATAGTACGGATGATCACAGACTCACCGTTCATTGCTTCAGCAACTTCTTTGTAAGCTTGGTATTGCTCTTCTTCAGTTGGAAGTGCATCACGGTCCATGAACAGGAATTCAGTACGGTACAGACCAACGCCTTCACCACCGTTACGGATGATGCCGTCACAGTCTTTAACAGTACCGATGTTACCGCAAACTTCAACGCGGTGACCGTCAGTTGTCTCTGCGTGTAGGTCTTTTAGCTTCGCTAGCTCTTCTTTTTCAGCGATGAATGCAGCTTTAACTGCTTTCGCTTCTTCTAGTTCAGCATCAGATGGGTTGATAACGATCTTGTTGTTCATCGCATCAAGAATCAGCATATCGCCGTTCTTAACTTGTTTAGTGATGTCGTTAGTACCAACGATAGCTGGAAGTTCTAGTGAACGAGCCATGATTGAAGTGTGAGAAGTACGACCACCGATATCACAAGCAAAACCAAGAACGTAGTCTAGGTTGATTTGTGCAGTTTCAGAAGGTGTTAGGTCGTAAGCTACTAGGATAACTTCTTCATTGATGTCGCTTAGCGAAACAATGTTGATGCCTAGAGCGTTCTTAACAAAACGAGAACCGATATCGCGAATATCAGTAGCACGTTCTTTTAGGTATTCGTCGTCTAGAGACTCAAGAGCACATGCTTGCTCTTCGATCACAGAGTGAATAGCGTGATCAGCAGTCATCTTGTCGTTTTTGATAAGTGCTAGGATTTCCTCTTCTAGCTCTTCGTCTTCAAGAAGCATAATGTGACCTTCAAAGATCGCTTCTTTTTCTTCGCCGAAAGTTTCAAGCGCTTTTTGCTTGATAGTTTCTAGCTGAGCAGCAGATTTGTTACGTGCGTCAAAAAAACGTGCAACTTCTGCTTCTACTTGATCGTCAGAAATAGTGTTTGTGTTTAGGACAATTTCATCTTCTTGAAGTAGTAGTGCTTTACCGATTGCAATACCAGGAGATGCTAGGATGCCTGAAATCATAGCCTTACCTTAAGTTGGTCAACTTTATAAAACGGGAGAATAATGGGTGCGCTAACGAATAGTATTAGCTTAGTTTTGAGCCTATTTCCAACGAAGCCATTTTGTTTTCACAAAATGGCTTCTGAAATAGGAGACCGAATTAGTGTAGTTGGTCCATTAGAGCAACTAGGTGGTCAACTGCTTGCTGAGCTTGTGGGCCTTCAGCAGAGATAGTTACTAGAGTACCTTTTACTAGGCCTAGTGTTTGCAGCTTGAATAGGCTCTTAGCGCTAGCGCTTTTACCGTTAGAAGTCACAGTGATGTCCGCGTCGAATGCTTTAGCTTCTTTAACGAACTGTGCAGCTGGACGAGTGTGAAGACCGTTTTCTGCTGTGATTTCTACTTGCTTCTCGTACATGTGATATACCCCAATAAATGTATTTTTTTGTTAGTTTGTGACTGAGCTTTAGCTTAACTGCTTTGCATCTTGTGCGCTAGCACGGGAGAGTTCAAAGCGTGTCAGAACTGATACTAGTCAAAAGTTTGGTCACTACGCAACTGTTTGCTTGCGTAATCACTTAGAAACCTTTTTGGTTTAGATTCTTTATTTTGAACCTAAAAATAAAACACCCTGATATTACCAAAGGTGAGGCAGGGATCAACAAAAAAGCCCCTGAACGGGGCTTTTTTAAACGAAAAATTGATTTGACCACATATTACTGTTGGTTCTCTTTCTCAGTAAAGATGCCTGCAAATAGAGCTGTACTTAGGTAACGTTCACCAGAGCTTGGTAGAACTGTTACAATGGTTTTTCCTTCAAATTCAGGTAGTTCTGCGAGGCGGTTAGCTGCTACTACTGCTGCGCCTGATGAGATGCCCGCCAGGATGCCTTCCTCTTCCATTAGGCGACGAGCCATCTCAATCGCTTCTTCAGAAGTCACTTGTTCAACACGGTCAACAAGTTCCAAATCTAAGTTACCTGGGATGAAACCTGCACCGATACCTTGGATTTTATGTGGCGCTGGTTGGATTTCTTCGCCTGCTAGTGCTTGTGCAATCACTGGTGATTCTGCTGGTTCAACGGCTACAGAAGTGATTGCTTTACCTTTCTCGCCTTTGATGAAACGACTTGTACCAGTGATAGTACCGCCTGTACCTACGCCCGCTACGAATACGTCGATTTCACCATCTGTTGCTTCCCAAATTTCAGGACCTGTTGTCTTCTCGTGAATTTCTGGGTTAGCTGGGTTGTTGAACTGTTGTAGAAGAAGGTATTTGTCTGGATTGCTTGCGACGATCTCTTCTGCTTTCGCAATCGCACCTTTCATGCCTTTCGCAGCTTCTGTTAGTTCTAGGTTTGCCCCCAGTGCTTTAAGAAGCTTACGACGCTCAAGACTCATTGACTCTGGCATAGTTAGCGTTAGCTTGTAACCGCGAGCGGCTGCTACGAATGCAAGCGCAATGCCTGTGTTACCACTGGTCGGTTCTACTAGCTCTACACCCGGCTTAAGCGTGCCAGCTTTTTCCGCTTCCCAAATCATGTTGGCACCAATACGGCACTTAACGCTGAAGCTTGGGTTACGTGCTTCGATTTTCGCTAGAACTTTGCCTTTGCTCACTTTATTAAGGCGAACTAGAGGAGTGTTACCAATAGTAAGAGAGTTGTCTTCGTAGATCTTGCTCATAGTGATGTTCCTTCATTACACGTTTTGTGAATATGGGTAAAAGAATATGCGGTATGAAAAAAAGGGAAAAGGATTAAAAAGTTATATCTTATGAGGTTGGTCGAGAATTGAACAAAATTAAAGGGGAGGCATGTGGAGCCTCCCCTAATGGGATGAAAACGCGCGTTATTGTTGATGCTTAAACTCGGTGACCCACATGGCGGTAGCACCGCAAACAGCTACAGGCATGACAATTAGGTTCAAAATTGGAATGGTTGTAAATACAGAGACCAGCACTCCAAAGCCATACGCTTTACCTTGTTTTTGTTTCAATTTGTAACGCATTTCATTGAAAGGGACTTTGTGGTTATCAAATGGGTAATCACAATATTGAATTGCTAGCATCCATGCGGTGAAAATGAACCATAAGAAAGGACCAATTGTTTGACCTAACGCAGGGATTAATAGCAATAGGAACAAGCCAATTGCTTTCGGCAATACATAAAGGAATTTACGCCATTCACGAGCCATTACTCGAGGCACATCTTTGATAACGGCTGCAACACCATCATCATTGATTTTTTGCCCGGTTAAAGACTCTTCTACTTTTTCAGCAAGCAAACCATTAAAAGGCGCTGCGATAAAATTAGCTAGGGTACTAAAGAAATATGAAAACGTGGCCAGAATGGTTAGTGCTAATAGTGGCCATAAAACATACGTAAGCCAAGACAAGAACTCGGGCAGCTGTCCAATCCAGCTCTCTATCCATAGATTCAAATTAGAAAACAAATATAAAATAGCGCTACCAACCAACAAAATATTTGCCATTAGCGGCAATACTACAAATCTTCTCAGTTGGGGAGAGAGGGCGAGTCTAAGTCCATAGTAAAAATACCCAAATCCACTACGCTGTTTTTTATCCACTGACTAATTGCCTCTTGTAATAACGGTCAAGCCCCCATTGTAACCACCTAGTTGGCAACTGCAATCTCGTTGCTTGCTCAAGCGGCTCTTTGTTTTAAAAGTGATAAACATGGCTGAGGATTAATTTTCGTGGCAAAAATCACAACAAAAAAGGGAACTTCTTGCATTAAGTTGTTCTAAACCAGCATACAGTTTTGGTAAAGTACATCTAACTATAGAATTTTTGGCGCTTAGCGTGACTGCTTCAGGATACTCAAAAGCAGTTTTACTAAGGATATTGAGAGTAAATAATGCAGGAATTGCGATTCGTACTCATCGTTGTTGGTGGTTTAGCCATAGCAGCGTTGTTGTTCCATGGTTTGTGGACAAGTAAAAAAGAAGGTAAAGCCAAATTCGGGGATAAACCATTAGGCAAGCTCGATACAGATCCTGAGGACGAGCTTAGCTTAGCTGATCGTGAGTTTGCTCCAGCGCCTGAAGATGATTTTGAAATTATCCGTAAAGATAGAAAAGAACCGGATTTTGGTAGCAACGATCCTTTTGAAAAAAATATCGAATCGGACCCTTTGATTAATCACGATCCTCTTATTGATGATGTTCCAGATGTGGAGCCTGTGAAAAAACCTTTCGCTAATGTAGAGCAAGAGAATGATTTACCAGCGTTTAGTGCAGTCACTGATGAAGAAGTCCAGATCGAGGCGCCAGTTGTTCAGCATAAAGAGACTCCAAAGGAACCGCTTGAAAGTACCCTCGTAGAAGAGACGGAGGAGTTAGAGCAGCCAGAAGAGATTGCTCCAAATATTGTTGAAGAGCCGAAGCCAGAACCAGAGGTGCAGGTGATTATATTGAATGTGCATTGTGCCGGTGAAGAACCATTTGTCGGTACTAAGCTATTTGACAGCCTTCAGCAAAATGGTTTGATCTACGGTGAAATGAATATCTTCCATCGTCATGTGGACTTGTCTGGTAACGGTAAAGTGCTATTCAGTGTCGCAAACATGATGCACCCGGGCACATTAGAACATGGTGACCCAGCAGAGTTTTCAACGAAGGGCATTTCCTTCTTTATGACGCTACCTTGCTATGGTGAAGCAGACCAGAACTTCAACCTTATGCTGCGTATTGCACAACAAGTTGCGGACGATATGGGCGGCAACGTATTGGATGATCAACGTAACCTAATGACACCAGATCGATTAGCTTCATATCGACGTCAAATAGTTGAGTTTAATGCTGCTAACGCATAATCTTAACACCAAATAATGATAGGGCTCCGTTAGGGGCCCTTTTTCTTAGTTTCCCAACCTCATAAATGAATATACACGAGGCTTTAATATGTCTGAATCAGTACATCAGCGACTAGAAGAGCTAAAAGAGTCGTTGCATTACCACGCGGTTCGTTACTACGTGGAAGATAACCCAGAGATTCCAGATGCAGAATACGACCGTATGATGCGCGAACTTATGGATATTGAAGCCGAGCACCCTGATCTCATTTCAGTTGACTCCCCAAGCCAGCGTGTAGGCGGTAAGCCGCTGTCTGAGTTTAGCCAAGTGACACATGAAGTGCCGATGCTATCACTGGATAACGCTTTCGATGATGGTGAACTTGATGGTTTTCATAAGCGTGCTCAAGATCGAGTACCTGGGAAACTGATCAAACAGTACTGTTGTGAACCAAAGCTCGATGGCTTAGCGGTAAGCTTGCTTTACGAAAACGGTTTACTTGTTCAAGCTGCAACTCGTGGTGACGGTGCGACTGGTGAAAACATCACTGAGAACGTACGTACCATTAGTGCTATTCCGCTGAAGTTACAAGGCAATGATTGGCCGAATCGTCTTGAAGTTCGTGGTGAAGTTTTCATGCCGAAAGCCGGCTTTGACAAACTTAACGAGACCGCTCGTAAAAAAGGCGAGAAAGTGTTTGTTAACCCACGTAATGCGGCTGCAGGTAGTTTACGTCAGTTAGATTCACGCATTACCGCTTCACGACCATTGAGCTTTTATGCGTACAGTGTTGGCGTTGTTGAGGGCGCTACGCTTGCCAACAGCCACTATGAGCGATTCTTGCAAATCAAATCTTGGGGCTTACCAATGTGCCCTGAAACCAAACGTGTAGATAGCTTGGAAGAAGTGAAAGCCTACTATCAAGATATTCTGACTCGTCGTGAAGCATTAGCTTATGAAATCGACGGTGTCGTAATAAAAGTTGATGACATTGCGATTCAAGAGCGATTGGGCTTTGTTGCTCGCGCTCCTCGTTGGGCCATCGCATATAAATTCCCAGCTCAAGAAGAAATTACCACGCTAAATGATGTGGAGTTCCAAGTAGGTCGTACTGGTGCGATTACGCCAGTAGCAAAGCTTGAGCCAGTATTTGTTGGTGGTGTCACAGTAAGTAATGCAACGCTTCATAACGCAGACGAAATTGAACGTTTGCAAGTAATGATCGGTGACCAAGTCGTCATACGTCGTGCTGGTGATGTGATCCCACAAGTTGTCTCTGTTATTAAAGAGCGTCGTCCAGAAATGGCTCGTGAGATCTTGTTCCCGAATGCGTGTCCGGTATGTGGTTCTCATGTTGAACGTATTGAGGGTGAAGCGGTAACGCGTTGTACGGGGGGGTTAGTGTGTCAGGCTCAACGTAAAGAAGCGTTAAAACACTTTGTTTCTCGTAAGGCGCTAGATGTAGACGGACTAGGTGAGAAGGTCATTGAGCAACTGGTTGATCGTGAGATGGTCGAAACACCTGCTGACCTGTTCAAGCTTTCTGCGGGTGTATTGACGGTACTAGAGCGTATGGGACCAAAATCGGCAACCAATGTTGTTAATGCTCTTGAGAAATCAAAACTAACAACATTACCGCGCTTCTTGTACTCGCTAGGTATTCGTGAGGTAGGGGAGGCGACTGCTGCCAACCTAGCGCAACACTTCAAGTCACTGGAATTGATCCAGGCAGCAACAGAAGAACAGTTAATTGAAGTTCAAGATATTGGCGTTATTGTTGCCAAACACATCACGACCTTCTTTGGTGAAGAGAAAAACCAGGTTGTAGTACAGGATTTGTTGAATCAAGGCATTAATTGGCCTGAGATTGCCGCTCCGCAAGAAGGTGTTGAGTTACCGTTAGAAGGAAAAATTGTTGTATTGACGGGCACGCTTTCTCAGTTGGGACGTTCTGAAGCGAAAGAAGCGCTGCAGAATTTAGGTGCGAAAGTTACCGGTAGTGTCTCGAAGAAAACAGACATTCTGTTCGCCGGTGAGAATGCTGGCTCTAAGCTAGCGAAAGCTCAGGAGTTGGGTGTTGAGGTTAAAACCGAGCAAGACTTGCTCAATCTGATGAAATAACCCAACTAAAAAAACATAAATTCACTTCTAAAAGCCCGAAACTGTGTAAGTTTTGGGCTTTTTGTTTGCGCGTAATAAGTCATTCATTAGTACTGGTTTACCCCCCATTTTTTATTCAGTGATCAATGTCTCTCCTTTAAATATTGAACAAATGTCCCACGCTGGCATGCGACGCACTTCAAATTAAAAAACAAGTCGTAACGACAAGCTATTGTTATTTATAAGATTATTGTTATTTACTTCCTTGAGCTGCAAAAATAAGATCTAGATCAACAACTTAGATGGAACTTTGGCGTGGCTCATATTTTTTTAGAAAAAAAATAAGTTCTGTTTGGATGTTTTTAGGTGCGAAGTTAGTCTTATAGCCATGGATACACGGTGTGTATGCAGGAACTAAAAAAAACCAAATTAGAAATGATTAGGTTTACTCAGGAAATTGACTTCTTGCCTTCGGCGGCCAACTAAAGGTGAGAAAACAAATACAGCTATATCCATTTTTAGGAGTTTTTCCATGGACAAATTTTTTAAGGTATCTGCGATCACAGCTGCAATGGTTGGTGCGATGGCAGCAACGCCAGCAATGGCTAACCAGGATAATGTAGGCCCAGGTTACACTGGTGCAGTGTCAGAGTTCTTTGCTGAATCTACAATCAGCGGTAACTTTAACATGTGGATGCGTGCTCGTGACCGTGCAGGCACTGATGCAAATGGTAACGACACAGATAAAGAGACTAACCTAAACCACGGTAGTATGTTCATCAACCTTGGTTTTAACTCTGGTTATGTTGCAGATGTTGTGGGTGCTGACTTTGTAATCTACAGCACATGGGATATGTGGAATGATTCAGTAGGTGCTGGTCATGAAATGAACTTCCTAGACTGTGATGGCCCACGTGACACTGGTTGTTGGTCTAACCTTGAGAAAGGTGGCGTGTCTTTCGCAACGGCTGCAGCTAAATTTAAGTTTGGTGAAAGCGGTACTGCTAAACTAGGTTACTTCCAACCTTCTGTACCTAGTGCGCTAGGTGTTAACTGGTCATTTGCTCCTGGTACATACCGTGGTGGTGAGATCGGTGGCAAGATTGCTGGTATCGATCTTGGTCTTGTAATCGCTGACGAATACAAAGCTCCATGGTACAAAGAAACTGATGCTTTCTTAGGTGTTGATGGCGGCGATGAAGTTCTTTACTCATTCGGTGCGCGTTACACGCTAGACAACGGCATTAGCCTAGATGGTGCTTACGGTAAACTGGACGAGCGTGCAATGGCTCACCTAAAAGTTAAAGGCACAACAGATGGCGGTATCTACTGGTCTCCTCAACTTTACTACATCAATGATGACAACCAATATGTAGACGGTGATACTGGTTTCCAATTCGCGTTCTTGTCTAGCTACGCTTCAGGTCCATACTCTTTCCGTGCAGAAGCAACGTACACTATGGCTGAAGAAGATGGCAACTGGTTTGCTTACCGTCCAACAGCTGGCTACGGCGGCTCAAACGGTGCATACGAAATCTGGTGGAACAACCGTTCAGACTTTAACCACCATGAAGAGCTAGCGTTCTTCGGTTCTGTATCTCGTGACTTCTCTGATATCGGTGGTACAGGTTTCAGTGCTGGTATTAGTGGTGCATACGGCTTTGGTTCTTCGGTAGAAGGCTACGATGACCTATCAGAATACGCATACAGCCTATTCGCGAACTACGCAATCCAAAATGGTGCTCTAAAAGATGCAGCAGTTAGCTTCCACTACACTAACTACTACAACGACACTAACGCACCTAGCTGGAACGGTTACGCTAACTTGTTCCAAGACGAGACAGACTTCAAGTTGATTGTTGCTATTCCATTCAACGTGAAATAATTGAATTGTCTTAAGTAATCGCTGTCTAAAAGCTGGGCCTTGCCCAGCTTTTTTATTTTGGGAGGTATGATGAGAAACACTGTTTTAGCGTTGATGTCCGCCGTGCTTTTATCTGCATGTGCAACCCAGCCAAAGACGGCTGAAGAGTTTTGGTTTGGTCAAGGTGAGCGATTTGGCTCAAATGGTTACCAACTTGAAAATAGCCATTTAGATAAAATTAAAGAGAAAGTGCCTTTTGAACAACAAGCCTATATTGATGGCTATAAAAAAGGAAAATTAAACTATTGTGACCCAAACCATGCCTTTGAAAAAGGAATTCAAGGTAAGCGCTACGAAGGTCAATGTGACGACTACCCAGATCCAGTAAGAGTGAGAGCGGAATGGCAAAGAGGCTGGGATGCTTTTATTGGTATGGATTTTTACCAACACAGATAAATAGAAAGGTTAGGTGTATGGCCACCTAACCTTTAATATTTTATTATGATGTATATTTACCACCAAACATTGAACACATATGGCGTGGAATATATTCAACGTTGCCGCTCTTATATGTGCACTTAACTGCATTACCAAACGCTTTCCCCGCATTACCGTTGGCTCCACTTGCACTCGCAGTGATCGGTGCGATCGATAACATTGCAATAAATAAAACTGTCAAAATTCTCATAGTACATCCTCTTACTTACCAAAAATATAAGCATCAAAGTGAAATGCTCATGCGTTAAGTATGTATAGAGACCAAGAAAGATCAAAAATTAATTCAACAGCGTTTTATTTTTTAAAATAAATTTAGATTACGAAAAAGGAAATATATTTTCCTATGTATCTGAATTATTAAACTCGAATGATTGAATGTTAAATAGAATGGATAGAATGCTAATAATAGCTCTATTACTTAATTTCTATTGATAATTTAAATAAGTCAATGAAATAAAAGAAGTAGTTGAAAGGAATATAAAATAGGGTGCTTTACACCCTATTATTTTGGCACAAATCAGCGAGAAACTGGTTTTATCTTAAGAATAATACCTTCGATAGCCACAATTTCGACGCGTGTCCCTGCTGGTAAATCGTGCTCACATTCTGCTGACCACGTGGTATCTGCAACTCTTAGGCGGTTTATGCCGACAGTGAAGTCTTCCTCTAGTGTGACAATGTTGCCGATTAATTGTTTGTGCTTTTGATTGAGATCTCGGGATTGATCGCCTTTGCGATCTTTTGACCACTGTTTTCTCCACCATAGCCACGTTGTCACTAAGCTAAAAGTAGCAAATGCGATCCATTGCATCTGCCAGCTGATAGGTAAGAAAGACATGATGACTCCAACTATTAGTGCGGAAATACCTAGCCAAAGAAAGTAGCCAGCTGTTCCTAATAGCTCCACAGCAAGTAATAGCAAGCCAATTGCAATCCAGTGCCAAAAGGTCACATTATCCAGGATAGTAAACAGATCCATAAGCAGACCTTACTCTTTACTTTGTTTGAACATTTCTGCGATACCCGCTACTGAGCCCATTAGCCCTGTAGCTTCAAGTGGCAGCATAATGATCTTACCATTCTCTGCTTGGCCAATACTCTTCAAGGCTTCAGTATAACCTTGGGCAATAAAGTAATTAACAGCTTGAACGTCGCCTTTCGCAATGGCTTCCGATACCATATAGGTTGCTTTGGCTTCTGCTTGAGCTGCACGTTCGCGAGCCTCTGCATGTAAAATAGCAGACTGTTTTTCACCTTCCGCTTTTAGGATTTCTGATTGCTTCTGGCCTTCTGCTCGTAAGATTTCTGCCTGACGTACACCTTCCGCTTCCAATATCTCGGCACGTTTATTACGCTCCGCTTTCATTTGAGCATTCATAGCAGCGGTTAGATCGGCTGGTGGCTGAACGTCTTTAATTTCGATACGAGTAACTTTTACGCCCCAAGGGTTTGTGGCTTGGTCAACAATAGATAGAAGCTTAGTGTTGATCATGTCACGTTGACTAAGCATCTCATCAAGTTCCATGGAGCCAAGCACGGTACGAATGTTAGTAAGCGTTAGATTACGGATCGCGTGTTCTAGATCGTTGACTTCATACGCTGCCTTTGCGGCATCGATGACCTGAACAAACCCAACAGCATCTATGACGACATTGGCATTGTCTTTGGAAATGACTTCTTGAGCGGGAATGTCTAAAACACGCTCCATCATATTGATCTTCTGCCCAATTCTATCAATGAATGGAATGATCAAATTTAGACCAGGTTTCAGCGTATGGGTGTAGCGTCCAAAGCGTTCAACCGTCCAGTTATTGCCTTGCGGAACGGTTTTGATTGCCGATGCGAGGATGATGACCGCTAGAGCAACGAAAATACCGATGGTGATCAATGAATCAATTGGCATGTGTTATTCCCTTAAGTGCATAATATTTAATCCATTCTTACCTATTTAGCTTTATTAAACAATCGTAGAATTGAGAAGTTTAATAAATTTTAGGCAAAACAAAGGCCGGATTAACCCGACCTTTTTATATGCTAATTCATCATGTTCGTACTTTTATCAGTATAGAACCGAGTAAAGTTGACGGCGGTATTTGCTTGCTAATGCGTTGCCTTGGCCAAGTGCGCTCAAGATATCCATAAAGACTTTCTTCACTTCACCGTCTTGTGCACCAAGGTTGGCTTTGAGAATGTTCCACAGCAGCTCAAGTGCTTCTTCATCACGGCCGACTTGGTTGTATTGAACCGCAAGCTCGCACGCAAGTTCTAAATTGTCAGGGTTTGCAGCTAGCTCTTGTTCAAGGCGTTGAAGCTCTGGGCTATCTGCAGCTTGAAGGTGCAGGTCTAGTTTAGCAATCAAGCCCTTGTAGTAGTTGTCTTGGTATTCCAATGGAATCGCACTCAACAGCGTTTGTGCCAATTCAAACTGTTTGGTTTCCAGCAAACAATCTGCCATTGCCAGCTTCACGTCGCCGCGGTTTTGAAGCTCTTCCGATAGAGTTTGTAGGATCGTTAACGCCTGAGCATGCTCACCTTGCTGGAGAAGTTCACTGGCTTGCTTCAACTGCATTTCATCTTGGCTTGGTAAGTGCTTTTGCAGCATTGCCGTAATCGCGTCAATTGGCTGAGGACCACCCATCCCATCGACTGCTTGACCATTGATAAACAATGCGATGGTAGGTAGCACTTGCACGCCGAATTGCGAAGCAAGTGCAGGCTGCTGTTCACAGTTCAATAGAGCAAGGGTGAAAGCACCGTTGTATTGCTGAGCCAGCATTTGTAATTCAGGAATCACTTGTGCACTTTCTGGTTGAGCACTCGCCCAAAAGTGAATCAACACAGGCGTGTTCATTGATCCTTCAAGCGTTTCACGGAAGTTTTGTTCTGTTAACTCAACGATAAATGGGGATTGCATCAGAGTATCCTTGCTTTTTGTTTCTTGTCGTTGATTGTAGATATGGAGTTGATATTTGGGAAATTCAAGCGATAGAAAGGAAAAACGCTGCCGAAGCAGCGTATTCCTGATAGCAAGCGAAAGTGCTATTAAATTTGGCAAGTCCAGCACAGGTTAGAGGGTCTTGTTAGACGTTATAGTCGTGTGCTGGGTGTGGTATCAAAATAGGATGAATATGGTCAACACTACACCCACACTAAGCCAGTTAAGCTGATTTAATGTCATTATTGTCTCGCGAAAATACAAAACAGAAAGGGTGGCGATACCAAATCTAAAGTGAGTATCCACATCGCGTTCAGGCTCGATGGATGAAGATACTAACCTAGAAATTGATTCGAACATTGAGGTTTTCTTAACCTACATGCTCATAATGACATCACATTGTTACGGTAAAATTACATTGTGATAAAAAGTTTTTATGCTGCTTGTCGCAAAATTTTATCAAGAAGATGAGTTGGTAATAGGCGCTTTAAAACGGCAAAGACTTTGGTTGGTGTGGTGATTCGGTAGCGAATCTTTGGTTTATCACTGTTGAGTGCGTGAAGAACTGGCTCAATACAAGATTCAGCAGGAAGCACAAACTTGTTGTTGGATTTGTCGTTATCCAAACGTTGCTTTTGGCCTTCATAAGCTACTTTATGCGCGCTGCTTTCCACATCAATCCATTGTTCAAACGCTTTTAAGGCATTCTGTCTAAACTGAGTCTCAATCGGCCCTGGTTCGATCAATGCAACTTTGATGTTGGTGTCCATCAATTCCAAACGTAGGGTATCTGTCCAGCCTTCGAGTGCAAACTTAGAGGCGTTATAGGCGCCACGATACTTCATCGCCGCAAAGCCGAGTACGGAGCTGTTTTGGATGATGCGCCCTTCACCTTGCCGGCGCATATTTGGCAACACTTCTCTGACGAGTTGGTGCCAGCCGAAGAAGTTGGTTTGAAATTGTGCTTGAAGGGCCTCTGTTGGCAAATCTTCCAAAGCCCCCGGTTGGCCGTAAGCGCCATTGTTGAAGACGGCATAAAGTTTACCCTCAGATAGCTCGAGGGCTTGCGTGACGCCGGACGAAATACTCTCAGGATCATTCAGGTCCAGCTTAATACACGTTAAGCCTTCATCGGTTAAGCGTTTGATGTCTTGGTCTTGTCGACAGGAGGCAATGACGTGGAAGCCCTCTTTTTGCAAAGCATGGGCACATACATAACCAATGCCGGTGGAGCATCCGGTGATAAGAACTGACTTTTTCATAGTAAGGGGCTCACTGAGAGGTAGTGAGCCTTATGATTCAACAACTTCTGTCTTGAAGCAAGTTCTTGAGGGCTGGGGCAACTCTAGAGTAGCTAAACTTAAAGCCGAGTTCAGTTAACTTTTTGGGCTTGGCCCTCACGCTATCAAAAAGTAGGCAAGCAGATTCTCCCATGGCGAGTTCCATCGCCCACTTAGGAGAGCGCATGAAATGTGGGCGTTTTAAGGTCTTTGCTAATGTTTTACTAAAAATACTGTTAGTCACCGGATGCGGAGCACAGAGATTAAAGAGTCCATGAGCATGAGGTGTTTCCAATAAATACATTATCGCTCTAACCATGTCGAGTAAGTGTATCCATGGCATATACTGGTTGCCACTACCCAGTGGTCCGCCAACTCCAAAATTGTAGGGGGGGAGCATTTTTGCCAGTGCCCCACCATTTGTACCAAGTACGATACCGGTACGAAGAATACAAACTCTCGTCTGCTCAGATTCAGCATGTTTGGCGATTTGTTCCCATTTATCACAAACTTGATGGGTAAAACAGTTGCTATTTACATGCAAACCTTCATCAAAAGGATGATCCTGCTGATCGCCATAGTAACCGACTGCAGAGCCACTGATAAAGACAGAGGGAGGCTCGGTGCTGGCGTGAATCAGCTCAACAATGCGTTCAGTGATTTTCCACCTACTATTGCAGATCAGTTCTTTCTGCTGTTTGGTCCAGCGTTTCTCCGCAATGGGTTCTCCTGCTAGGTTAATGACAGCGTCAATATCATTGAGGTCTTCAATAGAGTTAAGAGAGTCTAGGTATTGAATATTTCCTACATCAGCATGGTGAAGACGCTGTTTTGCCTGTGCGGGGTTGCGAGTTAACAAAAGCACCTGATGAGTTGTAAGTAACTTCATCAATTCAGAACCAATAAAGCCAGTGCCGCCAGTAAGCAGTATCTTCATGGTATCCCTTTGAGTTAAAGACATATTTACTCATTATAGTCTTTTTTGATTGAGATGTTCGCTGAAGTGTACAATTGATGTTGATACACTGGCACATTCCCAATTTAAGTCTTTGCCTATTCACTTAGTTCACATTTTTAACATATGTAACGAAATGTTATGTGTGCCGTAATGTTGCTCACACTCGTTGGTACAAAACTATGTCATTCTAAAACTAGAGCACAATAAAGAAGGGAATTGAATGGCAGCATTGTTGGCGCTATTTCGCGCTTGTCTGAGCAGCGCAAGGGACTTGCTACCCATCGTTGTGGTGATTGCTTTTTTCCAGCTGGTTGTTCTTCAGGAGCCACTACCGAACGTCGTTCCAATTCTTTTTGGTTTATTGCTGGTGGTTCTCGGTCTGACGTTTTTTATTTTTGGATTGGAAATGGGGTTATTTCCGATCGGAGAAAGTATGGCGCAGGCTTTTGCTAGAAAAGGCAGTGTATTTTGGTTGCTTATTTTTGCTTTTTGCTTGGGCTTTGGAACTACCATTGCAGAGCCAGCTCTGACTGCTGTTGCTGATGAAGCTTCAGAAGTGGCAGCTGAGGGCGGGATGATACTCAATACCGAAGAAGCGATGGAAGAATACGCGGATGGCTTACGTCTCACAGTTGCATTGTCGGTAGGGATTGCAATCGTGCTCGGTGTTCTACGCATTCTTAAAGGTTGGCCAATTCAGTATATGATTATTGGTGGGTATATCGGTGTTGTTATTCTAACCGGGTTTGCTCCAGAGAATATTATTGGTATTGCTTATGATTCTGGCGGCGTTACAACCTCTACTATTACCGTACCTTTGGTAACCGCTTTGGGAGTAGGGCTTGCTTCTGCGATCAAAGGTCGTAATCCGATGATTGATGGTTTTGGGCTGATTGCTTTTGCCTCTCTTCTACCGATGATGTTTGTGATGGTTTATGGGATGGTGGTGGCATGATCTCATTTGCTCAGTTTTCGGATACTTTTCTTTCCACCGTCCGTGATGTAGTGCCTATCGCGACCATTATTTTTGGTTTCCAACTTGCGGTATTGAGACGTCCTGTTACCAACCTCTCTAAAGTCATACTTGGCTTCTTCTACGTTATTTTAGGATTATCTCTTTTTTTAATCGGGCTCGAAATGGCGTTGTTTCCATTAGGTGAAACAATGGCGATGCAGCTAACAGCTCCTGACTTTTTGATCGAATTTAAAGTCTCACTGGGTAAAGCTCTGAGTTGGGTTGACTATTATTGGGTGTACCTATTCGCGTTTTGTATTGGCTTTAGTACTACGATAGCTGAACCTTCGCTTATCGCTGTTGCCATCAAGGCAAATCAAGTGTCTGGGGGAAGTATTAGTGTTAACGGACTCAGAATTGCGGTTGCGTTAGGGGTGGCCATTGGTATTGCTTTAGGTAGCTATCGAATTGTAGTGGGGGATCCTATTCATTATTACATCATAGCGGGTTATATAGTGGTGGTTATTCAAACACTATATGCACCAAAGTTAATCATTCCCTTGGCATATGACTCGGGAGGGGTGACGACATCGACGGTCACTGTCCCATTGGTTACGGCTTTGGGATTAGGGCTTGCGTCTACTGTACCTGGACGAAACCCGATGATTGATGGTTTTGGCTTAATCGCTTTTGCCAGTCTATTTCCTATGATTTCTGTGATGGGCTATGCCCAAATAACCCAGTGGTTGAATAAAGATACCGCGGAGGAGAAAGAAAATGCGCTTTAAATTAATTCTGGCCTTTGTGGAAGATAGCAAAACAGACAAGGTGTTGGATGCTGCTCGTGAAGCTGGAGCAACAGGAGCTACGGTGATTAATAATGCCCGAGGGCAAGGTTTAAATCAAAAACGTACCTTCTTTGGTCTCACTCTTGAAGTACAGAAAGACGTGTTGCTATTTGTAGTAGAAGAGCATCTATCACGTCATATTTTGGAAACCATCAGTGAGGTAGGAGAGTTTGATCAAGAATCCGGTCAGGGCATAGCAGTTCAAATCGATGTGGAAGACGCCGTAGGTGTTGCACATCAAGTCGAGACATTAGCAAAGGTTGTGGAGGATGAGCTATGAGTAATCAAGAAATCATTCGTATTAGGGATGTGATGGCATCTACCTACGTTATCGTTGATGGACTTATGACGGTGCATGAAGGTATTGGTCTGGCTCGTAAGCATCAGGTCAAAGCATTAGTTGTCCAGAAACGCAATCAAGATGATGAGTTTGGCATTGTGCTGATGAACGATATCGCTAAAAAAGTCCTTGCCGTTGACCGCTCTCCCCAAAGAACGAATATCTATGAAATCATGACTAAGCCTGCACTGACAGTCGATCCAAACATGAACGTTAAATATTGTGCTCGGCTATTTGAGCGTTTTGGTATTAGCCGTGCACCCGTAATTGAAAATGGGCAAGTGATTGGCATGGTTAGCTACAATAATATTGTTATGAATGGGATGGCGAAAGGAGAATAGCCGATCACCAATCTCATTCAAGCGACATAAAGTGAACGGCGTTATTTCAACTATAAATCCCATTGCATAACCTACGTATGCATTTTATCCTTTTGCAAAGAGTAGAATTTTAAGGAAGTCTTGAATGCCTTTAGTCGCCTGTCCTGTCTGTGAGAGACAGATTTCAAAACGAGCACACAGTTGCCCTGGATGTGGAGAGCCAGATCCGCTAAATCATTTGGCTAAATCTAAGTTTCTGTCGATGACACTATGGCTAGCGGCATTGATTGGTTTTGGGTATGCGTTTTGGTTTTACCTTTTGCCGATGATGATTGAATTTGCTCGTCAACAGTAGTTGAATCCGTATTGAAGCTGAATCGCGGTTGAGGTTATATAGGAAAGCCGTAGAATGGCATCATTCTTTTTGAGGAGACGATGTCGTGAAACTATTTTTTGCCTCAGATTTGCACGGTTCTTTGCCAGCAACAGAAGAAACCATCAAATTGTATTTAGCCTCTGGTGCAGAGCACTTGATCTTACTTGGCGATACGCTCAATCACGGGCCGAGAAACCCAGTGCCGGAAGGCTACAACCCTCCGCAAGTGGCAGAGCTTCTAAACCAATACAGTGAACAGATCATTGCGGTTCGTGGTAACTGTGACAGTGAAGTTGACCAGATGCTATTGAACTTTCCAATGATGACGGATTATGCGTGGATCCTTTTAGAATCTGGCAAGCGTATATTCTTAACTCATGGTCACTTGTATCATAGTGATAAACGCCCGCCATGGCGTGAAGGGGATATTATTGCGCACGGTCATACTCATATACCAGTGGCAGAGGAACAAGACGGGGCTGTTATTTTTAACCCTGGCTCAATGACATTTCCTAGAAACGGTTTCTCGCGCAGCTATGGTTTGATGGAAGGTAACACGCTAACGGTGCAAACGCCGGAAGGTGAAGTGTTAGCTCAGACGTCAATTTAATCGTTGAGTGCAATGAAAACAGAGGGAGCTATTGGCTCCCTATTTTGTATCTGAATGACCCAAATCGCGCTCTGGATCAATAATGTCTCTGACCCTTTGTTTCAGTACCTTAGCCTCTGGAAACCCACCGTCTTTTTTGCGCTCCCAAATCTGTATACCATTGCAAAAAATCTCAAAACGGCCACCTGTATCAGGGTGTAAACTCACCGTTTCTATCTCTTCACTGAAAGTATGCAGTAACTCTTGTGATAACCACGTTGAGCGCAACATCCAATTACATTGGCGACAGTAGTAAATATCTATGATGGCTTTATCCATGTCTAATTCCTTTCTCTAAACACGAGGGTTTGTTGAACTTTCGTGGTTAAATTTTGTTCGAGATAAAATCGTTTTAGGTGAGGCGAGGAGTGTGTCGCCTAGTCATTCTAAGCAAATACTCCTTAACAAAGCATAAAACGATTTTAGCCGAACCCTTTGGGCAGCGTTTGTTGGTCATTTCTACTGCGTTATCGACTTCTCATGTAGGCTAGCTACACAACAAAGTCTCTGCCTTGTATAAATACCCAACAATTCGCTGCAAAAATCAGCTCGAAAGGTCAACAGACCCTAAAGCAGCAGTTTGATGCCGACTGCAAAGGTGAGGATCTCAAACGCAATCTTGATAACGCGATTGCTGTATCGAGTTGCTGCCCACGCACCTAAACTGCCACCTAAAAATGAACTCAATAACAGCACGGGTAGCCATGCCCAATGAATCGGAGCGCCTGCTTGTACGACGGCAACACCACCAATACCATTCCAAAACAGACCGACACAGATCATGGTGTAAGCCACTGCTTGCTTGTAGTCGTAACCAAACCAACGTACGAGGAACAGGGTGACTAATAAGCCCGAACCCGCTGTCAGGGAACCATTTACTAGACCAATTAGCATCAAAACTAATCCACCAACTACCCAACCTAATGTGTCGCGATGGGTAGTAAGTTCAGTTTGGCCAAGCTCTTTTTTAAAACGAGAATAGATGCCGAGAGCTAAGATCATCGAACCAAGCATTTTCTCTGCGATGACATCGGGTATTTTTACTATTAAGTTTGCGCCGATGATTACGCCGACACTACCGACTAATATAAGGTAAAGGGCAACTTTTAACTTAATGGTGCCTGCTTTCAAGTGTGTACTCGCCGCACCCAAACCAAGAGCGACTGAAGCCACTTTGTGTGTACCAAGTGCGACAGAAAAGGGTAAGCCTAGAAAGATCAATAGCGGAAATTGCAATAAACCAGCACCGCCACCAGAGAGAGAAGCGAGTGTATTTGCAACAAGGGAACCGAAGAAGAGTGTGAGAGTATCTAGCCAATCCATGCGTAAAATAAAGGGGCCATCTTGGCCCCTTATTATTGAATCAAAATCAGTTTCTAAACAGTACCGTAGAACCGTGGTTCAAGCTAGTCAGTAGTAACGTTTTTTCGTTAACAACATCAATGCGACGGCTCTGTTCGGCATCTAGTCGGAAAATCTGAGTAATTAAGCGTAGCTGTTCTTCAGTAAAATCTTTTGACTGAGATGAAGAGATATCTTTGAACTCAGATGGGCTAACTAAGAGATAATTGTCACTTACTTCCCAGCGTCCTCTTTCTGAGATGTTAATAGAGGATTCAGCGGATGAACCATGAGCAAATAACTTAATATTTGCTACACGAATGTAATCACCGTTAGGTAGGTATTTGACATTCGATTCAACGTTGACGCGGCGTAATGGACCTACAGTGTCATCCGGTAAGTTATCCGTAATAACAGTAACCATGGTGGATTGCCACTCATTAGAAGTCAGAACTTGTTCTACTTTTAGGTCACTGCCCCAATAAAGCCAGCTACTAAACAATACAGACACGGCTAACACCGCAATAGCGAGTTTAATTTTCATCATGTCTCCGATTATTTGCAGATGTCAGTTGGGTCGTTTTGACCAGCAAAGATACGTAACGTCACATTTTCAAATGAGTGGTCCGTATCATGAATATAGTTCAATACAAGCTTGTTACTTTGACCGCCAGTGGCGATAACTTTCACGGGCATTACGTCATTTTTATGATTTTCTACGTATCGAGCAACACACTGTTCAATAGAAGGCATCCACTGCATTAATTGAGGGTGGTTTGCCGGTGTCATAACGGGTACACCGCTAAACTCTGCAATCTGACGAAAATGAGATTCAGCTGGCTTAGTCAGGGTAAAGATGACGATCGGCAGCAGTACAGCAACAAACAAAATGGCACGTGTGATCCAGTTGTTGTTTGAACTGATTTTGGCAGTCGAAAGTGGTGTCGTGTTATCTGTTTTTGAGCTTGGTTCATTTGATACAGGCTCTTCAACCTGAGGTTGCGCTTGAATCTCTTCGGCAACACTCGCAAAAGTGCTTTCTTCAATATCGCTGTCTTCAAGCTCGATATTTGGCTCTGAGGTAGGAGTGCTCATTCTTTCAACACTACAAATCAACTGATAGCCACGTTTTGGTACTGTTTTTACAAACTCAGGGGATTTTGTTGAGTCCTTCAACATTTTTCGCAATGTGGAAATCGCTTGAGTTAGGCTTGAGTCATCCACCTCAAAGCCTTGATCTCGCCAAACAAACTCGTGGAGTTCATGGCGGGTTAATACTTCATTTGGTCTCTCTGAAAGCATAAGCAGAATTCGACTTTCATTGCTTCCTAAGCGAACAACTTCATTGCCACTTTGTTGGTCAGCGAGAGAATTGCTATTTGGGTCAAAGATAAACCTTTGAGCAAGTAGGAATTTGGTGCCGATGTTAGTCATTTAGTTCTTCTTAGATGGATGATTTTGTAATAGTGGTGATTCGCATCGCATTTATTCTGCAATAACAAGATCAAAATAGTGAATTTTAGAAGGTTTTATGCATCAAGGATAAACAAATTTTTCTAAAAAAACACCGTTTTTACCAATATTGACCTTGAATTTACATTTGTCAGCCACATGTTAAATAGCATCTCACGTTGGCATTGAATGATTAAATGCCTCTCAGGCTAATCCAATTATGGCCGTTAATTTAGATATATGGAGCAAACATGAGCGATACCGTATCTCAAAACAAAGAAACTCGTGGCTTTCAATCTGAAGTAAAACAGCTACTTCACCTTATGATTCATTCTCTTTACTCGAATAAAGAGATTTTCTTGCGCGAACTGATCTCAAACGCGTCTGACGCATCAGATAAACTGCGTTTCCAAGCCTTATCCAACCCAGATTTGTATGAGGGTAACGCAGATCTTGGTGTTAAGCTTGCGTTTGATGAGGCAGCGAATACTCTCACCATTTCTGATAACGGCATCGGAATGAGCCGTAATGATGTGATTGAGCACTTAGGCACCATCGCAAAATCAGGAACGGCAGAGTTTTTCTCAAAATTGTCTAATGAGCAGAGTAAAGACTCTCAGCTTATTGGTCAATTTGGTGTTGGCTTTTACTCAGCATTCATCGTTGCCGATGCGGTAACGGTTCGTACTCGTGCTGCAGGTCTAGCGGCCGATGAAGCTGTTCAGTGGCATTCTGCCGGTGAAGGTGATTACACCATCGAGACAATCACCAAAGATACTCGTGGTACGGATATCGTGCTTCACATGCGTGAAGAAGGTAAAGAGTTCTTAAACGAATGGCGCCTGCGCGATGTGATTAGCAAATATTCTGACCACATCGGCATCCCTGTTTCTATCCAAACTGCAGTTCGTGATGACGAAGGCAAAGAAACGGGTGAGAAGAAATGGGAGCAAATAAACAAGGCTCAAGCGCTATGGACTCGCAACAAATCAGATATCTCAGAAGAAGAGTACCAAGAATTCTACAAGCATGTTTCTCACGACTTTGCTGACCCATTGACGTGGAGCCATAACCGTGTAGAAGGTAAAAACGACTACACCAGCCTGCTTTATATCCCAGCTAAAGCACCTTGGGACATGATGAATCGCGACCATAAATCGGGTCTAAAGCTGTACGTGCAGCGCGTATTTATCATGGATGACGCAGAACAGTTCATGCCATCTTACTTGCGCTTTATTCGTGGTTTGATTGATTCAAATGATCTGCCTCTGAATGTCTCTCGTGAAATTCTGCAAGATAACAAGGTCACTCAGTCATTGCGTAATGCTTGTACCAAACGCGTGCTAACCATGCTTGAGCGTATGGCGAAGAATGATGATGAAAAGTACCAGTCATTCTGGAAAGAGTTTGGCCTGGTAATGAAAGAAGGCGTTGCAGAAGACATGGCAAACAAAGAGAAAGTTGCCAGTCTATTGCGTTTCGCATCTACTGAACTGGAATCTGCAGAGCAAACCGTCGCTCTTGTCTCTTATGTTGAACGCATGAAAGAAGGCCAAGATAAGATCTACTTCCTAACGGCAGACAGCTACGCAGCAGCGAAAAACAGCCCGCACCTTGAGCAGTTCAAGGCGAAAGGTATCGAAGTTATCTTGATGTATGACCGTATCGATGAGTGGTTGATGAACTACCTGACAGAGTTTGATGGTAAGCAGTTCCAGTCGATCACCAAAGCAGGCTTAGATCTAAGTCAGTTTGAAGACGAAGCGGAAAAAGAAAAGCAGAAAGAGACAGAAGAAGAGTTTAAGTCTGTTGTTGAGCGCACTCAGTCTTACTTGGGTGACCGTGTTAAAGAGGTTCGCACAACGTTCAAACTAGCTACTACGCCAGCAGTGGTTGTTACTGATGATTTTGAAATGGGAACGCAAATGGCCAAGCTTTTAGAAGCAGCAGGCCAAGCAGTACCAGAAGTGAAGTACATTTTCGAAATTAACCCAGAACATGAACTAGTGAAGCGTATGGCTGATGAAGCCGATGAAGAAGCATTTGGTCGCTGGGTGGAAGTGTTGCTAGGTCAAGCAATGCTTGCTGAACGTGGTTCAATGGAAGACCCAACGCAATTTGTAGGTGCCATCAACAAGCTTTTGACTAAGGTTTAATAGTCAGATATCCACAAAAAGCTCGCAAAATGCGGGCTTTTTGTTTGCAACCGCATAGATTCACACTTTAAGTGTTGAGTTAGTAATCAATAAGACAAGAAAGCAGGCATTGCTAACATTCTTTAGTCTTAAACTGCTCATTGCATAATGAAGCTGTGTTAGAATCTCAATACTTGAATGTGAGTAGTAAGGCGTGTATTTTGGCTCGCCTAAACGTTATACCGAAACTTATCGTTGCGAGGACTTTGTTGGGCTAATGTCCAAGAGATTCAGTTATTGTGAGCTTCGGTATAAATCTTAAATATTAAAGAGGATAAATCATGCGCATCATTCTTCTAGGTGCTCCAGGTGCAGGTAAAGGCACACAAGCAAACTTCATCATGGATAAATACGGTATTCCACAAATCTCTACTGGTGATATGCTTCGTGCTGCTATCAAAGCAGGTACAGAGCTTGGTAAACAAGCTAAAGCTGTTATCGACGCTGGTCAGCTAGTTTCTGATGAAATCATCCTTGGTCTAATCAAAGAGCGTATTGCTCAAGACGATTGCGAAAAAGGTTTCCTACTAGATGGTTTCCCACGCACTATCCCTCAAGCTGACGGCCTAAAAGAAATGGGCGTTGATGTAGATTACGTTATTGAATTTGACGTAGCGGATGACGTGATTGTTGAACGTATGGCTGGTCGTCGTGCTCACCTTCCTTCAGGTCGTACTTACCACGTTGTTTACAACCCACCAAAAGTGGAAGGTAAAGATGACGTAACTGGTGAAGATCTTGTTGTTCGTGATGACGACAAAGAAGAAACAGTACGCGCACGTCTAGGTGTTTACCACGATCAAACTGCACCACTTATCAACTACTACGGTAAAGAAGCAGAAGCTGGTAACACTAAGTACCTTAAATTCGATGGTACTAAGCAAGTTGCAGAAGTGAGCGCAGATATTGAGAAAGCACTAGCATAATTTGCTAACGGCAAAATTTAATATTTTGATATATTTAAAAGCGACCTTTAGGTCGCTTTTTTTATTCTGCCTGTTAGTACGATGAACTTTTCTCTTCGATATGCCGTACAAACCAAGCCGTTTACCATGAATAGGATGTTATGAAAAACAACAATAAGAAGCAGGGTGTGTTATTGGTTAACCTTGGGACGCCAGATGAGCCAACTCCGCCAGCTGTTAAACGCTTTCTAAGTCAGTTCCTTCATGATCACCGTGTTGTTGATATGACACGTTGGCTGTGGTGCCCAATTTTGCATGGTATCATTCTGCCAATTCGTTCTCCAAAAGTAGCCAAGCTATATGAATCGGTATGGATGGAAGACGGATCACCTCTCATGGTGTATTCAAAACGCCAAGCAGAAAAGCTAGCGGTGGCATTAGATCTGCCCGTAGAGTTAGGCATGACTTATGGCAATCCAAGTTTGCAATCAGGTTTTGAAGCTCTACAAGCACAAGGTGTTGAAGATGTGATTGTGTTGCCTCTATACCCACAGTATTCAGGGACGACAACAGCAGCCGTCTCTGATGGCATGACAAAGGCATTTCAAAAGATGCCAGTAATGCCAGAGTTTAGCTTTATTCGTGATTACCACAATCATCCCCAATACATCGCCGCATTAGCTCAATCGGTGCGCGACCACTGGGCTGAGCATGGCCAAGGTGATTACTTGCTGTGTTCTTACCATGGTATTCCTAAGCGCTATGCAGACAATGGTGATATCTATCCTATACATTGTACAGAGACAACACGATTATTGGCTGAGGCTCTTAGTTTAAGTGAAGATCAAATAGGTATGACGTACCAGTCTCGCTTCGGTCGTGAAGAGTGGCTGCAGCCATACACAGATAAGACGCTGGAAGTACTCCCAAGCCAAGGTAAGAAAAGGCTTAATGTGATTACGCCAGCGTTCTCGGCAGACTGTTTAGAAACGCTTGAAGAGATCTCGGAAGAGTGCCGTGAGATTTACCTAGAAGCTGGTGGCGAGAGCTTCAGCTACATTCCTTGTTTGAATGACAATGATGAACACATCGAGATGATGGCCGAGCTTGTTCGTTCCAAGCTATAAAGCTTAACCCAAACCTATCTCCAGCCATGCTTGAGTGTCAGAAAACAAAAAGGGTCGCAATTGCGACCCTTTGTTTTTATTTGCACTTTATATTAAGCAACTTGAGTTTGTTGCTCTTCAATTTGTTCTACTGCGCTGTGTGTATTCTCTGCACCATGCATCCAACGTACAAGCGTGTTAGAGAACAACAGTAAAATCACACCAGAGATAGTCGCTGTTACTGCGATACCGCTGAAGATAGCTAGCGCACCAAGTTCGCCCACGTGAGAGCCCACGTAACCGGCAACGTAGTTTGCAATTGCGTTACAACCAAACCATGCACCCATCATAAGTGAAGCAAGACGTAGCGGAGCTAGTTTCGTTACTAGAGATAGACCGATAGGTGATAGACATAGCTCACCAAGGGTATGGAAGAAGAATGCACCAACTAGCCATAGCATAGATGTTTTCACTGCTGTGTCTCCACCTTGCTCCATAACAGCACCAACCATACATAGGAAGCCTAGTGCTAGGAAGAACATCGCGAAGGCAAACTTCATTGGTGAATTCGGTTCACGTTTACCCAGTTTCACCCATAGAACGGCTAGTACAGGTGCAAGAGTAATAATGAAGAATGGGTTTAGCGATTGGAACCACGCTGCAGGAACTTCGAAGCCACCGATCATACGATCTGTGTATTGCTGCGTGTAGATGTTCATTAGACCGCCGGCTTGCTCAAAGCCAGCCCAAAAGACGATCGTGAACAAGCTCATTACTAGAATAACTTTGATGCGGTCAACTTCTTCTTTCGTTAGAGGCTCTTTTTTCGCTGAGTTCTTGTTTGCTAGATCGCGTTTTGCCGCTGGTTCACGGCCAATATCACCAAGCCAAGACTGAGCGAATGACATTTGCATTACAAGGCTGATCAGCATACCAGCACCTGCAGCAACAAAGCCTGCTTTCCAACCAAACTCATTGGTTACCGAGCCAGACACGACACCCGCAAGTAGTGCACCGATGTTGATACCCATGTAGAAGATAGTGAACGCGCCGTCACGACGGTTATCGCCATCTTTGTATAGGTCACCTACCATAGTAGAGATGTTTGGCTTGAATAGACCGTTACCAGCAATAAGAAGTCCAAGACCTAGGTAGAAAGTGTGGAGAGAGCCAAGACCTAGAGCATCTGCTGGCATCGCTAGTGTAAATTGGCCAACAGCCATTAACGCGCCACCAATTAGGATCGAACGACGCTGACCCAAGTAGTTATCCGCAAGGTAGCCACCGATAAGTGGAGTGATGTAGACAAGTCCAGTATAGATGCCGTAAAGATCTAGAGCATCTTTAGTCGACCAGCCAAGACCACCGTTCATGGTTGTGTCAGTCAGATAAAGTACTAGAATGGCGCGCATTGCGTAGTAAGAAAAGCGTTCCCATAGTTCAGTTCCGAACAATAAGAACAAGCCACGTGGGTGACCAAAGTATTGATGTTGGTTTGACATAAGCTCTTCTAATAGTAGTTATTACATTTTTTAACGAAATCTACGTATACATTGCAATTCATGTGATGACAAATAATAAAATTTCATGTTTCGATAGTAATGCTTTGTTAAGTTGCTGTTTTTGAGTATTAATCTAGAGTTTTTGTCGGTGCAATACTTGTACTACAAACTTAATTTCCAATTTTGAGTGTGGACATTTGGTTTGTTTCTTTAATGTAAGTCATTGATTTCGTGGATGTGATTCTGGGTTACGTATATGATTTTAATCATGAATGACTCATTTTCATGATAATGCTACGATAATTAAAAAAGTAGTAGGCGAACATAAAGAATGAAACGTTGGTATTTGATTTATTGTAAGCGTGGCGAGCAGGCTAGAGCGAAGCTGCACTTAGAAAACCAAGCGGTAGAGTGTTTCTACCCGACGGTAGAAGTAGAAAAGATTTTACGAGGAAAAAGGCAAATCGTTAATGAGCCTCTTTTTCCTTCCTATGTTTTTGCAAAGTTTGACTATGAACAAGGGCCAACATTCACCTCAGTTCGATCAACTCGTGGTGTGATTGATTTTGTTCGCTTTGGTTCACAGCCAAAAGAAGTAGATGGGGCCTTAATCTCAGAATTGAGGAACTCAGAGCATCAGCTTGATCAAACGACGACCATCTCTTTACCAAAGCAAGGAGATATGGTTCGTATTAAGAGTGGACAGTTTGCGGGCATAGAGGCCATCTTCCAAGAAAAGGATGGAGAGAAGCGTTCTATGATGCTAGTGAAAATGATTACACAAAGCGTACCTATCAGTATTGAGAATAAAGATCTCGACTTGTGATGCTAGTAAATAGAAAAAGAGGTGCGAAAAGCACCTCTTTTTGATCGTGTTTGTCTTACTTGTGTTCAAGGCTGGGGGATCCAGCCTATTAAAAGCTCAATAAGATTAGTATGCGTCGTTGTGAACGGTCTGTACTGCACGACCCGATGGGTCAACACAGTTTTGGAATGATTCATCCCACTCGATCGCTTTAGCCGAAGAACACGCGACTGACGGACCACCAGGAACACACTCTGCTGCAGATGGCAGAGGGAACAGCTCTTCAAAGATCTCGCGGTATACATAACCTTCTTTCGTCGTTGGTGTATTGTAAGGGAAGCGGAATTGAGCCGTCTCCATTTGCTGATCCGTAACTTTCTGCTCTGCTACTTCTTTTAGCGTATCAATCCAACTATAACCCACGCCATCAGAGAACTGCTCTTTCTGACGCCATGCGATCGATTCTGGTAGGTAGTGCTCGAAACACTCACGTAGAATGTGTTTCTCCATCTTACCGTTGCCACACATCTTGTCTGCTGGGTTCAAGCGCATTGCTACATCAATAAACTCTTTGTCTAGGAAAGGTACACGGCCTTCCACGCCCCATGCAGCTAGTGATTTGTTAGCACGCGCACAGTCGAACATGTTCAGAGCAAGCAGCTTACGTACCGTCTCTTCGTGGAACTCTTTCGCGTTTGGTGCCTTGTGGAAGTATAAGTAACCACCGAAGATTTCATCAGCGCCTTCACCAGACAGTACCATCTTGATACCCATCGCTTTGATCTTACGACCCATTAGAAACATTGGTGTTGAAGCGCGAATTGTTGTTACGTCGTAGGTTTCAATGTGATAAATCACGTCACGAATCGCGTCTAAACCTTCTTGGATGGTGTAAGTCATCTCGTGGTGAACCGTACCAATTTGGTCAGCCACTTCGCGAGCCGCTTTCAAATCTGGCGCACCTTCTAGGCCCACAGCAAAAGAGTGCAGTTGTGGCCACCATGCTTCAGATTTTTCATCGTCTTCGATGCGCATCGCTGCAAAGCGTTTTGCAACAGCCGAAGTGATTGAGGAATCCAGACCCCCAGAAAGAAGTACACCGTAAGGAACATCGGTCATTAGTTGGCGTTTTACTGCTGCTTCTAGTGCTTCTGTTAGTTCTTCTTTGCTTGTACTGTTGCCTTGTACCGCTGCGTATTCGTTCCAGTCTCGGATGTAGTAACGTTGAGGCTCCGCATCAGCGCTGCTGTAGTGACAACCTGGAGGGAATTCACTCACGGTTTTACATACTGGTACCAGTGCTTTCATTTCTGAAGCGACATAGTAGTTACCGTGCTCGTCGTAACCTTGGTAAAGCGGAATAATACCGATGTGGTCACGACCCACTAGATATTCGTCTTTTTCTTCATCATAAAGTACGAATGCAAAAATACCGTTTAGCTCTTCAAGAAGGTCAGCGCCCATTTCTTGGTATAGCGCCAGAATAACTTCACAATCTGAATCGGTTTGGAACTCGTATTTGCCTTCGTAACGCGCACGAATTTCCTTGTGGTTGTAGATTTCGCCGTTAACAGCAAGGATGAGTTTTTTATCAGGGCTGTATAGTGGCTGAGCACCACTATTTAGACCAACGATCGCCAGACGTTCATGCGCTAGGATTGCACGCTCTGATGAGTAAATACCAGACCAGTCTGGACCACGGTGACGAAGCTTTTTCGACATCTCAAGTGCGATAGGGCGCAATGCCGCTGCATCGCTCTTAATGTCTAAAATGCCAAATACTGAACACATACAACATCCTTTTTAAACTAAACAATTTTTAATCTGTATGGATTCAATTTGCCATTCTGAGTAAAAAAAGCAACGTTTTGTGATTAAAAAATTGATAAAAAGGCTTGTTGGTTAGATTTTATTTAAACAAAGTGCGAAATTGGTGAATGAAATTAAGGTTTGGTGTAAAAAACGTACAAAAAAGCCCTCCAATTAATAGAGGGCTCAATAAAAATATTGTGTTGGAACTTATTTCATTGGCGTAAATTGAGGTTGCAACTGATCGCACACATGTCGTGCAAAACCGCTACCAGCCTCACTATAGATATTAAACGCAGCATCGACACCAGTCTCTAGTAGACCCTCTAATTGGTCGGGATACTCGGCGATTGCCGCAATCTGACCTTTATAGTTTCGGCTTTGTAACTGCTCAAGCGCCGTTTGGTTACCTTGGTGATGCGGCATTGCTAACAGCACCATTTTTACATTTGCTGTATCTAAGATGCGCTCCCAAAAGTCGGGGTCAGTTGCGTCGCCCGCAATGACATTGCGGCCTTCAGAGCGGTGTTTGTGTGCTGCGTCTTCACGAACTTCGACGCCGAGCGAAATCTTCCCGTAGCGAGCTCGTAATTCATCGTAAGCACCTGTGCCAATTCGCCCCATACCTAGAATTAATACTTGAGCATGGCCGGGGTTGATAAGTTGATCTCGTTGGTTCAACTTTTCTGCCGCTGTCTCTTGTAGCCATTTACCTGAATGTTGGTAAATCTGGTGACCGAGCCGGTTTAACGGTGCCGAGATGATAAATGAGATAGAAACAGCAACAGCAATGGCAGCCAACATATCACTTGGCATCCATCCCATCTTGTATGCTAAACCACCAACAATCAGACCAAACTCACTGTAGTTGAAAAGCGAGAGGGACGTCAGTAACGAAGTCCGTACGCGGAACTTAAAGTGATTGATGGTTAGGAAATAAAGCAGTCCTTTAATAGGCAGCAGTAAGATAAACAAAAGAGCAAGACCAACACCAGTAAAGCTCAATGAAGCCGACAAACCAATATTTAAGAAGAAGCAAACAAGGAACAACTCTTTCATATTGAAGAGGGATTTAGATAGCTCTGACGCCTTGCGGTGCCCTGCTAGCAACATACCAAGTATCAATGCTCCTAGGTCAGGCTTCATGCCGACTAGCTCAAACAAGCCTGCACCGACAACAAGTGCAAAGAAGATACCAAAGAGAACCAGCATCTCTCCGTGTCCTACTTTATCCAGTAACTTATAGAACATCGGGCGAAGAAGGGGCAGTGCAAACAATCCAATTGCGTACCACTCTGGGATTTTACCAGTTGAAGCGGTGAGGAAAACAACCGCAAAGATATCCTGCATAACCAGAATACCAATTGCCAACGTACCGTACGTGGCATTCATCTCACCTTTTTCTTGCAGTGTTTTAACGGCAAATACGGTACTTGAGAAGGATAGAGCAAAGGCGAGTAGTAGGATCTGACTATGTTCCATGCTCGCTAGGGAAGATAGACCTAGCAATTTAAGTCCGATGAGAACCAGCGCGAAGAAAAGGGTGGATAGAATGTTGTGCGCGGTTGCACCTCCCCAAATCTCTTTGGAAAGAAGTGTTTTTACATCTAGCTTTAAACCAATGGTAAAGAGCAGCAAGGTAACACCAAGATCAGCTAACGTGATAATAGTTTCACTGCTTTGGTAGCCAAACGCATGCAAGCCAAAACCGGCTAGTAGAAAGCCAACTAGAGGAGGGAGGTTGCATTTTAGTGCAATAAAACCAGCTATAAAAGCTGTTGTAATTAGAATGATTTCCATACTGTTGAGCGATATCCCTGACATACAAAAACGGGCTGTGAATTCACAGCCCGAGATTGTAACTCAATTAGTTGAATAAAAGCTTAGTCTTCAAGCAATTTTTGTAACAAAACGCCATTTAGCATTGCACGTTTAATCATTGCAAACGCACCCATTGTCGGTTGTTTGTCAATAAGAGAAGCGACAATAGGCAGTTCGTTGTGGAAAGTTTTTAGTGACTGGTTTTCAACATTACGTTGAATCGCAGGGAATACGATCTCTTCAGCCTCAGTAATATCACCGGCAATAACGATTTTCTGTGGGTTAAACAAGTTAACAGTAATCGCAATCGCTTTACCTAACTGGTTGCCTACGCGGACTAAGCTTTGTTTAGCTAGTTCGTCACCATTTATTGCATGTGTGCATACATCTTCAATGGTGATGTGCTCAAGCTGGGTAAGGCTAGATTCGTAACCTTGTGCAATCAGCTTTTTCACTCGTTGAACGATAGCTGGGTTTGCCGCTACGGTTTCTAAACAGCCAAAGTTACCACATTGACATTGCTCACCAAGTGGATCGATCTGAATGTGACCAATTTCGCCCACGTTACGGTTAAAGCCTAGGAATACTTGGCCATTAACAATGATACCTGCACCAGTACCTCGGTGAACGCTAACAAGAATAGAGTCTTGGCAATCTTGGCTTGCCCCAAAGTAGTGTTCAGCCAGGGCCATACCACGCACGTCGTTACCAACAAAACATGCAGTATTGAACTTCTCTCTAATGATCTCGCCCAACGCTAGGTTGTCAATATCGGTGTTCGGCATGTACTCAACAACGCCGGTGGTAGGGTTCACCAAACCAGGAAGTGTAATGCCGATAGCGATCAATTGATCAATCTTATCGTGGCAGCGGTCGACAAACTCTTTTAACAAATCAACTAAACCTGCGATGAGGTCTGCTTGATTGGTGTAGTGGAGTTCGTGCTGGTCTTCTGCTAATGCCGCACCACCTAGGTCATAAAGACAAAACTGAACATAGTCTCGTCCTAATCGAACGGCGATGGAGTGGAAAGGTTTTACTTCAGTGGTCAGCGAGATAGCTCGTCGACCGCCGGTAGAAGCTTGTTGCGCGACTTCTTTGATTAAGCCGCGCTCTAAAAGTTGGCGGGTTATTTTGGTAACACTCGCTGGGGCGAGCTGACTAACATCCGCGACCTGAATACGGGAGATTGGACCTTGTTGGTCAATCAGCCTGTATACCGCAGCGCTGTTAAGCTGTTTTACTAAATCTACATTACCAATCTGTCCGCCATTCATGCTTAATTTTGCTCGTATTGTCCGTTAACAACCGTCGCTTTTACATTGAAGTCACGATCGAAAACGGTCAGGTTAGCTACCATACCTTTTCGAATACGACCAAGGCTGTCTTCAACACCGATTGCGGTTGCTGGATACAGCGTAGCCATTCGTAGAGCTTCGTCTAAAGCGATGCCTGCGTGCTCAACTGTATTCTGAACTGCTTCAATCATAGTCAGAGCTGAGCCGCCTAGTGTGCCATTTTCATCAACACACTTACCATCTCGGTAATATACTTTCTTACCGACAAAAATAAAGTGATCAATGTTAGCACCTGCTGGAGCTGTGGCATCCGTCACCAAAACAAGCTTTTCACCTTTGATTTTATGAGCAATTCGAATGTTTGCGTAATCAACGTGGAAGCCGTCAGCGATGATGCCGGCATAAACTTCAGGAGTATCGTAAATCGCACCAACCACACCTGGTTCACGACCAACCATTGGCGTCATCGCATTGAATAGGTGAGTGGCAAATGTGATACCTGCTTCGAAGCCTTGACGAGCTTCAGCGTAAGTTGCGTTGGTATGACCAATAGAAACCACAATACCAGCTGCTTTCAAACGAGAGATGTGCTCAGGATCATTTTGTTCTGGTGCTAGCGTTACTTTTGCGATGATATCTGCGTTTGCACAGATTAGGTCAATCATTCCGTCGTCAGAAGGGCGGATGAAGTCAACACTGTGAATACCTTTTTTCGCTACGTTTAGGTACGGACCTTCAAGGTGCAAACCTAGCGATTGGTTTTGGTATTTGTTGTGGTACTCGCGAGCAGCAGCAATAGAAGCACGCATGTCTTCGTCTGAAGAAGTGATAAGAGTAGGTAGGAAGCTTGTACAACCAGACTTAAGGTTAGCTTCATGCATAATCTGCATTGTTTCTGGAGTGATTTCATCATTCAACATCACACCACCGCAGCCGTTTAGCTGAAGGTCAATAAAACCCGGGCTTAGGTTTGCACCTTCCAGATTTTTGATTTCCATACCTTCTGGCAGTTCAGTAACTGGCACTACTGATTGAATCTTGTCGTTGTCGATGATGACCGCATGATCGGTAAGAACATCACTACCGGTATAGATTTTACAGTTACTTAGCGCATACATAGTCAGCTAATCCTTATACGTGAGAATTTAAATTCTTCCTCGTTATCTAATAGCGATGAATACGAACCTAATCGGTAACTTACTTTGTGTTACTGAATTAGATAACGAGTTAAATACAGCAAGTCGCGTTTTATCGATGTCATTATCAGAGTAACCAACTGAAAAACATAAAAGTAATTGTTTTTTATGATTGTTTTTCAGAGCGAAGTTACTATGAATCATCTATTGAGATACCAAAATAACACTGATTCTGTCTTGCATAAAGTGCGAGAATCTTATCTTTAAAACGCCATTTTTTCGTATAATAAAATAAGTTTTATGATCTCGCTAGCAAAAACCTTTTGGAATGGCAAAAACTGGTGATTATGATCACAAACAATGAGCTTTTAATTTGCGGAGCAAAATTAATGTCATAAACTGAGAACGACTAAATTGAACGACTGAAATAAGTCTTTCGACAAAACATAAAATCCTATAGGGGGAACTTAAGGTGAATATTCTTGGATATGCGCAAAAGTTAGGTAAAGCTCTTATGCTTCCTATCGCAACGCTTCCAGTTGCGGCGCTTTTACTACGCTTAGGTCAAGGTGACCTATTAGACATTCCATTTATGGCTCAAGCTGGTGGCGCGATCTTCGGTCAGCTTCCACTTCTATTCGGTCTAGGTATTGCGATTGGTCTTTCTAAAGACGGTCAAGGTGCTGCTGGCCTAGCTGGTGCAGTTGCTTACTTCGTAATTACAGCAACAGCGACAACAATCAACGCTGACGTTAACATGTCATTCTTTGGTGGTATCATCGCTGGTATCATCGCTGGTCACTCTTACAACGCTTTCCATGCTACACGTCTTCCTGAGTGGTTGGCATTCTTCTCTGGCAAACGCTTAGTACCAATCATGGCGGGTCTGTTCTCGCTAGTAGCAGGTGCTGTTGCTGGTGTTGTATGGCCAACAATCCAAGGCGGTCTTGACACGCTAGCTCACGCAGTTTCTACTTCTGGTGCTATCGGTCAGTTCGTATACGGTACTCTTAACCGTGCACTTATCCCTGTAGGTCTACACCACGTACTAAACTCGTACTTCTGGTTCGGTATGGGTACGTGTCAAGAAGTTCTAGTTTCTGGCGCAACAGCTGCTGGTCAAGCACTTCCTGCTCTACAACAGCTTTGTGTTGACCCAGCTCTAGCTAAGACTCTTGTTGCTGGTCAAACTCACACATTTGAATTTGCTAACTCTGTAACTCCAGAAATCACAGCAACAGTTAAAGAAGTAACTGAAACTGTTAAATCTGGTGACCTACACCGCTTCTTCGGCGGCGATAAGAGCGCTGGTGTATTCATGAACGGCTTCTTCCCAGTAATGATGTTCGGTCTACCTGGTGCTGCTCTAGCTATGTACCTAGCAGCTCCTGCTGAAAAACGTAGCCAAGTTGGTGGCGCACTATTCTCGGTAGCATTCTGTTCATTCCTAACTGGTATTACAGAGCCTCTAGAGTTCATGTTCGTGTTCCTAGCTCCAGCTCTATACGCAATGCACGCAGTATTCACTGGTCTATCTCTAGTAGTTGCTAACATGTTTGGCACGCTGCACGGCTTCGGCTTCTCTGCTGGTCTTATCGACTTCGTATTGAACTACGGCCTAGCAACTAAACCTCTACTATTGTTCGCAATCGGTCTAGGCTTCGGTGCTCTATACTTCTTCACATTTAGCTTCGCAATCCGCGCATTCAACCTGAAATCGCCAGGTCGTGAAGATGATGACGAAGAGACATCTGCTGCGCCAGCTGGTGATGCGAAGAAAGGTGACCTAGCTCGTCAATACCTAAAAGCTCTAGGTGGTCATGACAACCTAACTTCAATCGACGCATGTATCACTCGTCTACGTCTTACTCTAAAAGACCGCTCTGTTGCTGACGAAGCAGTACTTAAGAAACTAGGCGCGAAAGGTGTAGTTAAGCTTGGCGAAAACAACCTTCAAGTTATCCTTGGTCCTCTTGCAGAAATCGTTGCTGGTGAAATGAAAGCAATCGGTGCAGGTGAAGACCTATCAGATGTAAAACTTCCTTAATTACATCAAACTGACTCTCTATGATTGGGCCTCCTTCGGGAGGCCTTTTTTCGTTTTTAAGGCGATGAACTGCTGAGCAATCAAGCTAACACGATAAATAATGGCTATTTAAAGCGAGATCTTGTTGTCTAATTACTAATAATTGTGGATCATTAGGAGCAATGCACTCTGTAAAACCACAGCGGTTAGCAGAGTCTCGTTTTCTCTGACAATACTATTATTTTGAGGTGCTATAGATGAGTGAAGCTGATGCTCGTCCATCAAACTTTATTCGCCAGATCATTGATAAAGATCTAGCGGATGGTAAACACACTAGCGTGCATACTCGATTCCCGCCGGAACCAAATGGTTACCTGCATATCGGTCATGCTAAGTCTATCTGTTTGAACTTCGGTATTGCTCAGGACTACCAGGGTCAATGTAACCTGCGTTTCGACGATACAAACCCTGAAAAAGAAGACATCGAATACGTTGAGTCTATCAAGAAAGATGTAAACTGGTTGGGCTTCGAGTGGGATGGTGAAGTATGTTACTCATCAAACTACTTCGACAAGCTTTACGAATATGCAATTGAATTGATTAATAAAGGCCTAGCGTACGTTGATGAGCTAAGTCCTGAGCAGATTCGTGAATACCGCGGCACGCTAACGGCTCCGGGTAAACCAAGCCCATACCGTGATCGTCCAATCGAAGAAAACCTAGCGCTGTTCGAAAAAATGCGCGCAGGCGAGTTCGAAGAAGGTAAAGCGTGTCTTCGTGCGAAGATCGATATGGGTTCTTCATTCATGGTAATGCGTGACCCTGTGATCTACCGTGTACGTTTCGCTACTCACCACCAAACAGGTGACAAGTGGTGCATTTACCCAATGTACGACTTCACACACTGTATCTCAGATGCGCTAGAAGGCATTACGCACTCTATCTGTACTCTGGAGTTTATGGATAACCGTCGCTTGTACGACTGGGTACTAGACAACATCACAATCGAATGTCGTCCTCACCAGTACGAGTTCAGCCGTTTAAACCTTGAATACACAGTGATGTCTAAGCGTAAACTAAACCAACTAGTGACTGAGAAATTAGTTGATGGTTGGGATGACCCACGCATGCCTACTGTATCGGGCTTACGTCGTCGTGGTTTTACTCCATCGTCTATCCGTGAGTTCTGTAAGCGTATCGGTGTAACGAAGCAAGAGAACATGATTGAGTTCGGTTCACTAGAATCTTGTATTCGTGATGATCTAAACGAAAACGCACCACGTGCGATGGCGGTTCTTGATCCAGTTAAGATCGTTATCGAGAACTTCGAAGAAGGCGCGGTTGAAACTCTAACTGTTGCAAACCACCCAAATAAACCTGAAATGGGTGAGCGTGAAGTTCCGTTTACTCGTGAAGTTTGGATCGAGCGTGAAGACTTCCGTGAAGAAGCGAACAAGAAGTACAAGCGTCTGGTTCTAGGTAAAGAAGTACGTCTACGTGGCGCATATGTGATCAAAGCTGAACGCATCGAGAAAGATGCAGAAGGCAATATTACAACAATCTTCTGTACTTACGATGCTGACACGCTTGGTAAGAACCCTGCGGACGGTCGCAAGGTGAAAGGCGTTATTCACTGGGTATCCGCTGATAAAGCTCTGCCGGCAGAAATTCGTTTGTACGACCGTCTGTTTACTGTTGCTAACCCAGCAGCAGCAAATGACTTCGCTGCAACAATCAACCCAGAATCACTAGTGGTTCTAAACGGTTTTGTTGAGCCAAGCTTAGCGAAAGCAGAAGCTGAACAAGGCTTCCAGTTTGAACGTATGGGCTACTTCTGCGCAGATTCGAAAGACTCTTCTGTAGATAAGCTAGTATTCAACCGAACGGTTGGCCTGCGTGATACTTGGGCGAAGATCGAGAACCAATAATCTCAATTTGTCGCTAAAAAAATGCCAGCAATTGCTGGCATTTTTTTTGAGTCCAATCTGATTTTATAGGCAATAAAAAACGCCAGCTGAGGCTGGCGTTTTACGTTATTGGTGCATAAGACTCGGGGTCTTATTTTGATGGTTTATGTGCGTCTGGGTTGTCTTTGCAAGAGCCATCACTGCACTTACCGTAAAGGTATAAGCTGTGGTTAGTCAGCTGTACGTTGTATTGAGCTGCAATCTCTTTCTGGCGTTGTTCGATAATGTCATCTGAGAATTCAATAACTTCACCGCAATCAAGACAAACTAGGTGGTCGTGATGGTGTTGAGTTGAAAGTTCAAATACTGATTTGCCGCCTTCAAAATGGTGGCGAGTAACGATACCCGCATCATCAAACTGGTTTAGAACTCGATAAACAGTTGCAAGACCAATTTCTTCACCTAAATCGATAAGCTTCTTGTACAAATCTTCAGCGCTGATGTGTTGGCAGTCTGGCTGTTGTAGTACTTCTAAAATTTTTAGCCTTGGAAGCGTTACTTTAAGACCCGCATCCTTTAGCGCCTGATTGTTGTCTGACATATACTTTCCCGTTGGATCATCTGCAGCGATTTAACAGAATTCAATATTCCTACCATTATAGGTTAAGCTGCGTCAACAATAAACCACGAACTTCAAAGGGTTAATAGATTATTTTTGTAAATTGGAAACGGGTCGATTATATTACAGATCAGACCAGTTACAATTGCGTAACATGGAAATGTTAGGGGCATGGAAAGCAATGAATAAGCGACTCGCCAAAATATACAAGCCAGGAATAGTGAAGTTTGCGCTCAATATTTGGCCGCCTTTTTGGGGCGCTGGAATTAAAATCTTACATATTTCCGAGGATTTTCGAACGGTTAATGTCCGATTAAAGCTTCGTTGGTGGAATAAAAACGCAAATCGAACCCAATATGGTGGCAGTATCTTCTCTCTGACCGATCCTGTTTATTCTCTGATGCTGATGGGTATTCTGCGAGAGGAATACTATGTATGGGATAAAGAGGCCAGCATTAACTTTATCAAGCCTGGTCAAAGTGATCTGTATGCAGATTTTGAAGTAACCGACGGGATGTTAGATGAGATCTATCAGATGACGCGAAATGGAGAAAAGTGTTTTCCTGAATTCATCACTTATGTGAAAGACAAAGATGGAAACGTGGTGTCTGAAGTTAAACGTAAGCTATATGTGCGTAAAAAGCCTCAGTATCGAGAAGAAGAGATTGCCACAGAAGCTTCATGAACAATCAATAGAAACAAAAAGACCTCCAAATTGGAGGTCTTTTTCATGAATGCTGTCTTAGCCTTCAAGCTCAGCTAGGCACATCTCTTCGTAGATTTGCTTAACCCAGTTTTCAACACGCTCGTCAGTTAATTCTGGTTGACGATCTTCATCGATACATAGGCCTACAAATTGACTGTCATCACCTTCAACAAGTGCTTTAGACGCTTCAAACTCATAACCTTCAGTTGAAGTGTGGCCTAGGATGGTACCGCCTTTTGCTTCAACGATATCACGTACTGTACCCATTGCGTCACAGAAGTACTCTGCATAATCTTCTTGGTCACCACAACCAAAGATAGCCACAAGCTTAGTTGAGAAGTCTACTTGCTCAAGTTCTGGGAAGAAGTCATCCCAATCACATTGTGCTTCACCGTAGTACCAAGTTGGGATACCTAGAAGTAGAAGATCAAAGTTATCAATGTCTTCTTTGCTGCTTTTTGCGATGTCTTGAACGTGAACTAGCTGTTTGCCTAGTTGCTTTTGAATCATCTTTGCAACGGCTTCAGTATTACCTGTGTCGCTACCGAAGAAGATACCTACACTTGCCATAGAGTCTATACCTTTACATTGTATGTTACTGGCGATGGGGAGTGGATCTTAACCTAATCCAGTGCCTTCCCAGCTAAGCTGAATAATGCCTTTTGCGATAAAACCAGCGCAGCCTAGGAAAAGAACTAACCATACGATACGACGACCAAAAATAGGTACATTGCCCTGCTTTAGTACATCTTTTATTGCCATCCCGATGAAAAAGAAGATAGCAGCAAAAAGCAGATCGAGCCCAATCGACTCGAGCATGTCCATATAGTCGTATAGCATCGTCGTCCTTCATGCCAAAAAATCTTGGCCGCACTATACCACTGTTAATCGGTAAAGTTAATGCACTATAAGAAGGCTTATTTCAATAATTAGGCGTAGTTATTCGAATTTGTTAACTCGAAATATATTTCCTGATCACACGCATCACTTCGGCTGGTTTTTCTGCATGTAACCAGTGGCCAGTATTTGCAATGATGTGTGCTTTCGCATTGCTAAATTGACGTTGAACTGCAGGCTGATGCTCTGGCATCAGGTAGTCTGAATCCCCACCTTTGACGAATAGGGTGGGTATATTGGTCACGGGGATTTCTTGCCAGTCAATAATGTCTGCATAGTTACTCAGTAGACTTGCGACATTGAAACGCCAATCCATTTTATCTCCATTTCTGTATAGCGATTTGGATAGAAATTGTCTTACACCATCCATCTCGATGTGATGGGCAAGAATGTCCATGGCTTGCTGGCGACTCGTCGGATGTTCATTTATTACGGCTTGTAAACCACCAAATACGTTGTCGTGTCGATTAGTGTTGTAAGCGACAGGAGCCATATCCAAGACGATCAGTTGTTTGACGACCTGAGGTGCAATCTCAGCCAATTTCATCGCTACTTTGCCCCCCATAGAGTGGCCAATTACCAATGCTGGTTCAATATCTAAGTGATGCAGTAAGTCGGCAACATCCTGGGCCATCGTCGGATAATTGTGTTCATTTGAGTGGAATGAAAGGCCGTGATTTCTAAGATCGATGCTGATCACCGAGTGATCCTGAACGAGATCGCGAGCCAGTAAGCCAAGATTACTGAAACTGCCAAACAATCCATGAATCAAAACAACCGGTTGGCCGTGGCCTTCTTGCTTATAGTTGAGTAATGCTGACATTTTATCTTATTCGTGATGGGTTTAACGTGGAGTATCCGTAAGGATCTCGTTATAATCCCCCAGAGTTTAAACATTGAGAATGTGAAAAGCGAATGAAAACAATTGAGGTTGATGAGGATCTATACCGTTACATTGCGGGTCAAACCAAGCATATCGGTGAAAGTGCCTCGGATATTTTACGACGCCTTTTGAACCTTGATGGTCAGTTGCAGGAAGCAGTCGTTGCACCTGTAGTAGAGCAGCCACAAGGGATTGTAGTAAGTAAAGATGCTGGTAAAACAGAGTCAGTTGATACAGTAAAAGAGATGCGATCTCTGCTGATTTCTGATGAGTTTGCTGGTCTTAAAAAAGCAATTGATCGTTTTATGTTGGTATTGTCAACCCTGCATAACCTGAACCCGGAAGGGTTTGCGCAAGCAACAAAGGTCAAAGGTCGCAAACGTGTATATTTTGCCGACAATGAAGAGACATTGTTAGCAAATGGCAATACAACCAAGCCTAAAGCTATTCCGGATACACCGTTTTGGGTGATTACCAATAACAACACCAGTCGTAAAAGGCAGATGGTTGAGCAGGTAATGACACACATGGAGTTCCAACCTGACTTGATAGAAAAAGTAACAGGTTCAATCTAAAGAAACCTGATAGAAGCCTCATAATGTGTAGCGTTTAGCGGATATTATGAGGCTTTTTTAATTTTATTTGTATTTATAGAAAGGATGTCAAACATGGCTATGCACCCTCGTGCTGGGCAAAAAGCGCAGCAGGAAGATCTTCACAATATCCCAGCACTCGTTGCTAACTACTTCTTACTTCAGCCAGATGCAGCGAATGCAGAACACAAGGTTCAATTTGGTACTTCTGGCCACCGTGGTACTGCGGACAAGCACACCTTTAATGAAAACCACATTTTAGCTATCGCTCAAGCGGTCGCAGAAGTTCGTGCTGAGCAAGGTACAACAGGTCCATTGTTTGTTGGTAAAGACACGCACGCCCTGTCTGAGCCAGCATTTTCGAGTGTGATAGAAGTATTGATTGCGAACGGTGTAAAAGTGATTGTGCAGCAGGATAATGGTTACACGCCAACGCCGGGCATTTCACACGCGATTCTGACTTACAACATCAAGCATGATGACAAAGCAGACGGTATCGTGATCACACCATCTCACAACCCACCACAAGACGGCGGTATCAAATACAACCCGACTCACGGTGGCCCTGCAGAAGCGGAACTGACTCAAGCAATCGAAGATCGTGCAAACGCGCTGATTGCTGAAGGTCTACAAGGTGTGAAACGCCTACCGCTAGCTGAAGCAAAAGCATCGGATCTTTTTGTCGAGATCGATTTGGTGAAACCATACATTGATGACCTAGTGAACGTTATCGATATGGAAGCAATCCAAAAAGCAAATCTGAAGATTGGTGTTGATCCATTGGGTGGCAGCGGCATCGATTACTGGCGTCAAATTGGTCAGGCATACAACCTAGACCTAACGCTAGTAAGCGAAGCAATTGACCCGTCTTTCCAATTCATGTCGCTAGATAAAGATGGCGTTGTACGTATGGACTGTTCTTCTCCTTACGCAATGGCTGGTCTATTAGCACTGAAAGATGAATACGACTTAGCATTTGGTAATGACCCAGATTACGACCGTCACGGCATCGTAACGCCAAAAGGTTTGATGAACCCGAACCACTTCCTAGCGGTGTGTATCGACTACCTGTACCGCCATCGTGATGCATGGGGTAAGGATGTCGCTGTTGGTAAGACACTAGTATCAAGCGCGCTTATTGACCGTGTTGTTGCAGATCTAGGTCGCGAGCTTTGTGAAGTGCCAGTAGGCTTCAAGTGGTTTGTGGATGGCCTATACACTGGTAAGTTCGGCTTCGGCGGTGAAGAAAGTGCTGGTGCGTCTTTCCTTCGTAAAGATGGTACGCCTTGGTCAACAGACAAAGACGGTATCTTGTTATGTCTTCTAGCGGCAGAGATCACTGCAGTTACGGGCAAGAACCCTCAAGATTACTATGAAGAGCTTGCAGCTAAACACGGTGAATCTAAGTATAACCGTATTCAAGCTGTAGCGAATGGTCCACAAAAAGACGTACTGAAGAAACTGTCACCAGAAATGGTAGCAGCTGAGACACTAGCGGGTGATGCAATTACCGCTCGTCTAACGCATGCTCCTGGTAACGGTGCAGCAATCGGTGGCTTAAAAGTGACAACAGCTAACGGCTGGTTCGCTGCTCGTCCATCGGGTACAGAAGACATCTACAAGATTTACTGTGAAAGCTTCAAAGGTGAAGAGCACCTAAAACAAATCGAAGCAGAAGCACAAGAGATCGTTAATCAAGTATTTGCAGCCGCTGGTTTGTAATACAAGCGATTAAGGTTTTGAAAAGGGTCGACATTATGTCGGCCCTTTTTGTTATATAGAGAATGCTACGCTCCGAGTATCGGGAGCGCTTCGCTCTAGGAATCGAGAGGTGCTCGTTGAGAGTATAGTGAAAAGGTAATTTGATTAAGGAGGTCTGATGTAACTTGTTCCTAGAAAGACAAAATAAAGCCGTTTGCCGTTTCCCGTTTCCCGTTTTCCGTATTAGTTCGGCCATTCATCCTGTACGACAAACCAAAACTGACCGCTTTTTGTTTGAGCGTGAACGAATCTGTTTGATGGTTTATCGATTGGCTCTAAGAACTCTTCATTGCCTATTGCCCACAATGGTTTAGAAAGGGGGTACAGGGGCTCTTCAATTCGCTCCCATTGACTGTGATAGCACCAGTAACCGCATATTTGATTTTGGTCTAGCTCGTAGCCTAAACAGCTTGTCGGTATTCTCTCTGACGTAAAAGGGTTAACGTAAAGGCGTCCCTGCATCAGTAGGTGTTCACTAGGGATATGGTCTAAAGGCAGTTGCTGATGGAATTCTTCTCTCTGGCTCATTTTTAGCTGATGGGTGAGCATGCGATCGAGCTTTTTGTGCAGTTGGTCGTGAGCATTTGGTCCATACCAAATACCTTCATGCAGTAAGTAAAACTTGATGGCGACTTCCCAATGCTCGTGCTGCTTGGTCTCCTGATTTTCGAGGATCAAATCAACGGCGCCAATTGTGCGCCCGGTAGCATCATTGAGTTGAATCTCTTCGGCAACCAACTCATATCGAGAGGAGCAAGTCAGCAGCTTGGTACAAAGATGTTGGTATAGAAAGCCGAGACGTGGATTTCCATCGTAATTTTCATTGTCTGGTAACGGCAATGCCGGAATATCTTCAACAGTGACAAAGGGTGCTTGAAGTTTAAAAAGTGATGGGGTGTTAGCAATCCATTGATAGAAACGTTGTAGAGAATTCATCCATTATCCTTGTTGTCACGGGCAAAGCCTCTCTATTGTATCTAAATTTATTTGAGTTGGGGATGCCACAACTGGCATCTCGATTGCGGTTCGATATACACTTTGCTCAAGCCACAAGTATTGGAAGTAATAATGAATAATTTACAGCTGGAAAAGATCCTTAACGAGAAATTGTCGCCGCAACTTATTAAAGACTACGCACCGAATGGTATGCAAGTAGAAGGCAAATCAGAAATCAAACGTATTGTAACTGGCGTGACGGCTTCACAAGCGTTGATTGACAAGGCAATAGAACTAGAGGCCGATGCGCTGCTTGTCCATCATGGTTACTTTTGGAAAGGTGAAGCAGAGCCGATTCGTGGCATGAAAGGCAAACGCATCCGCAGCTTGATCAAAAGCGATATCAACCTGTATGGCTATCACTTACCGTTAGATATTCATCCTGAACTTGGTAACAACGCAGAACTTGCACGCTTGCTAGACATTGAAGTGGAAGGCGGCTTAGAAGGACACCCCCAATCGGTAGCGATGTTTGGTCGTTTGAAACAGGCAATGACTAGTGCTGACTTTGCGCATAAAATCAATCAAGTACTAAACCGCGAACCTCTGCATATCGCCCCTGAAAATGCAGAAAAGATGATTGAGACGGTTGGTTGGTGTACTGGTGGTGGTCAGGATTATATTGAGCTTGCTGCTCAGCATGGATTAGATGCATTCATTTCAGGCGAGATCTCAGAACGCACCACTTACACGGCTCGTGAGTTAGACATTCATTATTTCTCAGCAGGTCACCATGCAACGGAACGTTACGGTATTAAAGCGCTGGGCGAATGGTTGGCGCACGAGCACGGGTTAGACGTCATGTTTATTGATATTGATAACCCAGTATAAAAGACCCGGGCTTTGTCCTTTGAGATGCGGAAGTGTTAAGCAATCACCTTTCGCATCCCGAAGCGAAGTGTTCCATAGAGCGCAGCTCGTTCTCGTCTCTTCAAAAAAGAAAGGGTTGACGCTTTCACGCCAACCCTCATATTTACTCGATTCTAACGCTTACTCACGCTCGTGCAGTGGAGAAAACTCACGTTGAGTTTCACCAGTGTATAGCTGACGAGGACGACCGATTCGGTTTAGTGGGTCGCTGTGCATTTCGTTCCAGTGAGCGATCCAACCGATAGTACGAGAAATCGCGAAAATTACCGTAAACATCGATACAGGAATACCGATCGCTTTTAGGATGATACCTGAGTAGAAGTCGACATTCGGGTATAGCTTCTTAGACACGAAGTATTCGTCAGAAAGTGCAATACGCTCAAGTTCCATTGCTACGTCTAGTAGTGGATCTTTGATGTTCAGCTCTTTTAGAACTTCGTGACACGTTTCGCGCATTACTGTTGCACGTGGGTCGTAGTTCTTGTAAACACGGTGACCGAAGCCCATTAGACGGAATGGGTCATCTTTGTCTTTTGCACGCTCTACGTACTCAGGAATGTTGTCTACGCTGCCAATCTCTTCCAGCATCTTCAGACAAGCTTCATTTGCGCCACCATGTGCAGGTCCCCATAGAGAAGCAATACCTGCGGCAATACATGCGAACGGGTTTGCGCCAGAAGAACCAGCCAAACGAACTGTCGACGTTGATGCGTTTTGCTCGTGATCGGCATGAAGGGTAAAGATTTTGTCCATCGCGCGCGCAACAACAGGATTTACTTCGTACTCTTCACACGGGTTCGCAAACATCATGTGTAGGTAGTTTTCCGCATAGCTCAAATCGTTGCGAGGGTAGATAAATGGCTGGCCGATTGAGTACTTGTAACACATCGCCGCCAGTGTTGGCATTTTGGATATTAGACGGTAAGCCGCGATCTCACGGTGTTCGTCGTTATTAATATCAAGTGAATCGTGGTAGAAGGCCGCTAATGCACCAACCACACCACACATTACTGCCATAGGGTGAGCGTCGCGACGGAAGCCATGGAAGAAGCTCGCGATCTGCTCATGCACCATAGTATGGCGAGTAACGATAGTCTTGAATTGCTCGTATTGCTCACGGGTAGGGGCTTCGCCATAAAGCAGGATGTAACATACTTCCAAATAATCTGCGTTATTGGCTAATTGGTCAATTGGGTAACCGCGGTGCAAAAGAATACCTTTGCCGCCGTCGATGTACGTAATTGACGATTCACAAGATGCAGTGGCAAGAAAACCTGGGTCAAAAGTAAAATAACCATTGGCTCCCAGTTTACGAACATCAATTACAGGTGTACCTAACGTACCGTCCATAATTGGCAGTTCGATCGGCGCATGGCCTTCAACATGAAGGGTAGCTTTCTTATCCGCCATAACAATCTCCTTTGTTTATTATTTAATCCGTCCAGGATGTTTATGTGCCATTTTTGTACTGTTGTTAAAGCTTAAAGTCAATTTTTCTCCATTTTTGTGTGCACTTGTTATGATTTTTCTCATGAAAATCGTTAAAAATCTGTTCTATGTAGCATAATTTGTTACATCAATTGTATTAGAATGTTGCTAGCCGTATATTGGCACAGAAAATTTTAGTTAAATCCTTATAAATTCGGGGCTGGAAACAAAAGTGAGGTTTGTTTACGGACTCCGGTGTTAACAAAGTGTTTACAATTATCTCTAGGTTTATTGCGAGTATTTGTTAATCAAATGTTAACTTTTGCACATTTGGAAGCTGAAATTAGTTATAACAATAAATGCTCAATGGAGCTGAGTGAGCAAGCCCGTGAAAGAAAGAAAGTCAAGACCTGTTAATTTAGATTTACAGACCATTCGCTTTCCCATCACAGCAATCGCATCCATCCTACACCGAGTGTCGGGAGTGATTACGTTTGTTGCGGTGGGCATATTGCTTTGGTTACTGTCCATTTCTCTGTCATCCCCGATGGGTTTTATGGAAGCCGCTGACATCGTCGATAGCTTCTTCGTGAAATTCATTCTATGGGGAATTCTAACTGCACTTGCCTACCACATTGCTGGTGGTATTCGTCACCTACTAATGGATCTGGGTCATTTTGAAGAGCTAGAGTCCGGAGCGATGAGCGCGAAAGTTGCGTTTGGTGCGACAGCAGTATTATCACTATTGGCGGGGATCTTGGTATGGTAAAACACGTATCTTCATTCGGTCGTAATGGTGTACACGATTTCCTACTGATCCGTGCAACAGCCATCATTATGACGCTTTACACAATTTATCTGGTGGCATTTTGTGCTTTTACAGATATCTCTTACGCATCTTGGACCCAGTTCTTTGGTGGCACATTCACGAAAGTTTTCACCATGTTGGCACTTATGTCAGTGCTTATCCACGCGTGGATTGGTTTATGGCAAGTGTTAACCGATTACATTAAGTGCGCGAAACTTCGTGGTGCTCTTCAACTTGGTGTTATTGCCGTGCTATTCGGCTATGTCTTCTCTGGTCTATTTATTCTGTGGGGTGCGTAAGTGTCTATTCCAGTTCGTGAGTTTGATGCCGTAGTAATCGGCGCTGGTGGTGCAGGTATGCGCGCTGCACTACAAATTTCAGAGCAAGGCCTGTCTTGTGCTTTGCTATCTAAAGTATTCCCAACACGTTCACACACTGTTTCTGCTCAAGGTGGTATTACGGTTGCGCTAGGTAACGCGCACGAAGATCATTGGGAACAGCACATGTACGATACGGTGAAAGGTTCTGACTATATCGGTGACCAAGACGCAATCGAGTACATGTGTAAGAACGGTCCTGAATCTGTTATCGAGCTAGAGAAAATGGGTCTTCCTTTCTCTCGTTTTGATAACGGTACTATTTATCAACGCCCGTTTGGCGGCCAGTCAAAGAACTTTGGCGGCGAGCAAGCAGCGCGTACAGCGGCAGCGGCAGACCGTACTGGTCACGCACTTCTGCACACGCTTTACCAACAAAACATCAAGCACAAAACAACGGTATTCTCTGAGTGGTATGCTCTTGATATCGTTAAGAATGAAGATGGTGTTGTTCTAGGCTGTACTGCGCTATGCATGGAAACGGGTGAAGTGTGCTACTTCAAATCGAAAGCAACTATCCTAGCAACGGGTGGTGCTGGTCGTATCTACGCATCGACAACTAACGCTCACATCAACACTGGTGATGGTGTTGGTATGGCACTTCGTGCCGGTGTCCCTATGCAAGACATGGAAATGTGGCAGTTCCACCCAACGGGTATCGCTGGCGCAGGTGTTCTTGTAACAGAGGGCTGTCGTGGCGAAGGTGGTTACCTTCTAAACAAAGACGGTGAGCGATTCATGGAACGTTACGCACCAAACGCGAAAGATCTTGCTGGTCGTGATGTAGTAGCGCGTTCGATGATGATTGAAATTCGTGAAGGTCGTGGTTGTGATGGCCCTTGGGGTCCACATATTAAATTGAAACTGGATCACTTAGGGAAAGAGACACTAGAGTCTCGTTTGCCAGGCGTTTGTGAATTGTCTCGTACATTTGCGCACGTTGATCCGGTCAAAGAGCCAATCCCTGTAATTCCTACGTGCCACTATATGATGGGTGGTATTCCTACTCAAGTATCAGGTCAGGCGATTCGCCAGGACGAGAATGGCGGTGATGTTGAAGTTCAAGGTCTATTTGCTTGTGGTGAGATTGCTTCTGTATCGGTACACGGTGCAAACCGTCTAGGTGGTAACTCGCTGCTTGACCTTGTGGTATTTGGTCGTGCGACGGGCCTTCACTTGGGTGAAACTCTGCTTAAGCAAGCTGACGCGAAACCTGCAACAGAAGCTGATATTGAACGTTCACTAGAGCGTTACAACCGTTGGGAAAATAGCACTGACGGTGAAGATCCAGCGCAAATTCGCAAAGACCTACAACAGTGTATGCAAAACAACTTCTCGGTATTCCGCGAAGGTGATGCAATGGCAAAAGGTCTAGTAGAGCTGAAAGCTATCCGTGAACGTTTGAAAAACGCTCACCTTGCTGATAAGTCGACTGAGTTCAACACACAACGTATTGAGTGTCTTGAACTAGAAAACTTGATGGAAACTGCTTATGCGACGGCGGTGGCGGCTAACTACCGCACAGAAAGCCGTGGTGCGCATGCTCGTTTTGACTTCCCAGACCGTGATGATGAGCAGTGGCTATGCCACTCTATCTACAACCCAGAAACGGAAGCAATGACGAAACGTGGTGTAAACATGGAGCCAATCCATCGTGAAGCGTTTCCACCAAAAGCACGTACGTACTAAGGAAAGGAGGGTAATATTATGAAACTGAATTTCTCTTTGTACCGCTACAACCCTGATGTCGACCAAAAGCCGTACATGAAGGACTACACGCTTGAAGTGGAAGAAGGATCAGACATGATGCTTCTGGATGCCTTGATTCTATTAAAAGAGCAAGATCCTAGCATTGCGTTTCGTCGTTCATGCCGTGAAGGTGTATGTGGCTCTGATGGCCTAAACATGAACGGTAAGAATGGCCTTGCGTGTATTACGCCACTTTCAGCGCTTCAAGGCGACCAGATTGTCATCCGTCCATTACCTGGTCTACCAGTCGTACGCGATCTTATCGTTGACATGACACAGTTCTACGATAACTATGCGAAAGTTAAGCCTTTCTTGATTGATGATGGTGCTCTACCACCATCTCGTGAAAACTTACAGTCGCCAGATGAGCGTGCCCATTTAGATGGATTGTACGAATGTATTATGTGTGCATGTTGTACAACGTCTTGTCCATCATTCTGGTGGAACCCAGATAAATTTATCGGCCCTGCTGGTCTATTAGCGGCTTATCGCTGGCTAATTGATAGCCGAGATACAGCAACTGATGAACGTTTGTCCGATCTTGATGATGCATTTAGCGTTTTTCGTTGCCATGGCATCATGAATTGTGTAAGTGTTTGTCCTAAGGGGCTAAATCCAACGAAAGCCATCGGTCACATCAAGTCGATGCTAGTGAATCGTTCGATTTAATTAACAACAAAAATTGCCGCTCCACTTGGAGCGGCTCTTAATAGCTCGGCGCAGACCGAAGCAAACGTGAAAACTACTGGTTAAGGGAAAATATGCACAACGGCGTGATGAAGGCATGGCTCGAGTCTTCACACTTGGCTGGCGCCAATGCAACGTATGTAGAAGACCTCTACGAACTGTATCTAAGTGACCCCGATCTGGTAAGTGAGGAATGGAAACGTGTATTCGATGAGTTGCCTAAGAACTCAGAAGAAGTGGCTGATCAGCCGCACTCGCGTGTCCGTGACTACTTCCGACGACTCGCTCAAGAAACAAAGCATTACAGTGTCCAAGTTAGTGATCCAGATGTCGACGCTAAGCAAGTAAAAGTTCTACAGCTTATCAACGCATACCGCTTCCGCGGTCATGAAGCTGCTGAACTCGATCCTCTCGGTCTATGGCAACGTCCACCTGTGGCGGAGCTAGACCCTGCATTCCACAATCTCACCGAAGATGACTTCGCAGAAACTTTCAACGTAGGTTCTTTTGCTATTGGCCAAGAGACGATGCAGTTGAAAGACATCTACTCAGCACTGAAGAAAACCTACTGTGGTTCTATCGGTGCAGAATACATGCACATGACAGACACAGAGCAAAAGCGTTGGATCCAACAACGTTTGGAGTCTGTGGTTGGTCAGCCATCTTTCGATAAAGACGAAAAACGTACATTTCTTGAGGAGCTGACGGCTGCTGAAGGTCTTGAGCGTTACTTGGGAGCGAAATTCCCAGGTGCGAAGCGTTTCTCGCTAGAAGGTGGTGATGCACTGATTCCGATGACAAAAGAGCTTATCCGTCATGCTGGTACAAGCGGCATGCGTGAAGTGGTTATCGGTATGGCTCACCGTGGACGTTTGAACATGCTCGTTAACGTTCTTGGTAAGAAGCCTCAAGATTTGTTCGATGAGTTTGCGGGTAAGCACGATGAAACATGGGGTACGGGCGATGTTAAGTACCACCAAGGTTTCTCTGCAGACTTTGCAACGCCGGGTGGTGATGTTCACCTCGCGCTAGCCTTCAACCCATCTCACCTTGAGATTGTAAACCCAGTAGTTATTGGTTCGGTTCGTGCTCGTCAAGATCGCCTAGGGGACTTTGATGGTAGCCGCGTACTGCCTATTACTATCCACGGTGACTCTGCAATCGCAGGTCAGGGTGTGGTTGCAGAGACGTTCAACATGTCCCTCGCACGTGGTTTCTGCGTTGGCGGTACAGTTCGTATTGTTGTGAACAACCAAGTTGGTTTCACGACTTCGAACCCTCGTGATACACGTTCGACTATGTACTGTACTGATATCGCGAAAATGGTTCAGGCACCAATTTTCCACGTTAACGCTGACGATCCAGAAGCGGTTGCATTCGTAACACGCATTGCACTGGATTACCGTAATGAGTTCAAACGTGATGTTGTGATTGATTTGGTTTGTTACCGTCGTCATGGTCACAACGAAGCGGACGAGCCAAATGCGACTCAGCCGTTGATGTACCAAAAAATCAAAAAACATCCAACGCCTCGTAAGCTGTACGCTGATGTTCTGATCGACAAAAACGAATCAGATATCGAGGTGGCAACCCAGTTAGTTAATGAGTACCGTGACGCGCTTGATAAAGGTGAAGTTGTGGTGAAAGAGTGGCGTCCAATGGCACTTCACTCCGTTGACTGGTCACCATACCTTGGCCACGACTGGGATGTAGAGTGGGACAATAAATTTGATGCGACTCGCTTGAAAGAGCTTGGTCAACGTCTGATTCAATACCCAGATAGCCATAAGCTGCAAAGCCGAGTAAACAAGCTTTACAATGATCGTTCTGCAATGATCAGCGGTGAAAAGGCAATTGACTGGGGTATGGCTGAAACATTGGCATACGCGACGCTGGTTGATGATGGCAAGCGTATTCGTATCTCAGGCCAGGACTCTGGACGTGGTACTTTCTTTCACCGTCACTCTGTTCTTCATAACCAAAATGATGCGAGCACTTACATTCCGCTAGCAAACATTCATGACAAACAAGGTCCATTCCAAGTATTTGATTCTGTATTGTCAGAAGAAGCGGTATTGGCATTTGAATACGGTTACGCAACAGCAGAACCAAGTGGCTTGACCATTTGGGAAGCCCAGTTCGGTGACTTTGCAAATGGTGCACAAGTTGTTATTGACCAATTTATCTCGTCAGGTGAGCAAAAATGGGCTCGTTTGTGTGGTCTAACAATGTTGCTACCGCATGGCTATGAAGGCCAAGGCCCTGAGCACTCATCAGCGCGTCTTGAGCGTTACCTACAATTGTGTGCTGAACAGAATATGCAAGTTGTAGTGCCATCTACACCGGCACAGGTTTACCACATGATCCGTCGTCAGGTGGTGCGTCCAATGCGTCGCCCACTGATTGTTATGTCACCTAAGTCGCTACTGCGTCATCCACTTTGTACTTCAACGTTGGAAGAGTTGTCTGATGGCACGTTCCAACCAGCAATTCCAGAAACTGATAATCTGGATCCAAGCAAAGTGAAACGTGTTGTGTTCTGTTCGGGTAAGGTTTACTTCGACCTTCTAGAACAGCGTCGCAATAACGAACAAGATGATGTGGCTATTGTGCGTATCGAGCAGCTTTACCCATTCCCGATGGATGAAGTGCAAGCTGCTATCGCACAATACACGAATGTTGAAGATTTCGTTTGGTGTCAGGAAGAGCCTCAAAACCAGGGTGCTTGGTACTGTAGCCAACACAACTTCCGTGCTGCTATTCCAGCAGGCGCAGATCTTAAGTACGCAGGTCGCCCAGCTTCTGCTTCGCCAGCAGTAGGCTACATGTCGGTGCACTTGAAACAACAAAAAGCGTTGGTTGAAGACGCTCTGAACGTGAACTCAACAACTTCGAATTAAGAACTAGAAGTTAAAGGAAGAAACAGATATGACAATTGAAATTCTGGTTCCAGATCTACCTGAATCAGTTGCTGACGCAACCGTAGCGACTTGGCATAAACAACCTGGCGACGCAGTAGAGCGTGATGAAGTTCTGGTTGATATCGAAACCGATAAAGTAGTGCTTGAAGTACCAGCTCCGGAAGCCGGTGTTTTAGAAGCCATTATTGAAGAAGAAGGTGCTACAGTACTTTCGAAACAGTTAATCGCCAAGCTTAAGCCAGGTGCAGTAGCGGGCGAACCAACGACGGATTCAACAGAAGACAAAGAAGCATCTCCTGATAAGCGTCATAAAGCGACGCTAACAGAAGAAAGCAACGACGCGCTAAGCCCAGCAGTTCGTCGTCTTCTTGCTGAACACGGTCTAGAAGCTAGTCAAGTGAAAGGCTCTGGTGTTGGCGGTCGTATTACTCGTGAAGACATTGACGCTCACCTTGCAAACGCAAAAGCTGCGCCAAAAGCAGAAGCTCCAGCTGCAGTTGAAGCACCAGCCGCGGCTCGCAGCCAAAAACGTGTTCCAATGACGCGTTTACGTAAGACAGTGGCAAACCGTCTTCTAGAAGCGAAGAACAACACGGCAATGCTAACCACGTTTAACGAAGTGAACATGAAGCCAATCATGGATCTTCGTAAGCAATACAAAGACCAGTTCGAAGAGCGTCATGGTACTCGTCTTGGCTTCATGTCTTTCTATGTGAAAGCAGTAACAGAAGCACTGAAACGTTACCCAGAAGTGAACGCATCTATCGATGGTGATGACATCGTGTACCACAACTACTTCGACATCAGCATGGCGGTTTCTACGCCACGTGGTCTAGTGACTCCAGTTCTAAAAGACTGTGACACACTAGGTTTTGCTGACATCGAGAAAGGCATCAAAGAGCTAGCAATCAAAGGCCGTGACGGCAAGCTAACGGTTGATGAGTTGATGGGCGGTAACTTCACTATCACGAACGGCGGTGTGTTTGGCTCATTGATGTCTACACCAATCATCAACCCACCACAATCGGCAATTTTGGGTATGCACAAAATCCAAGAGCGTCCAATGGCGGTTGACGGCAAAGTAGAAATCTTGCCAATGATGTACTTAGCACTATCTTACGATCACCGTTTGATTGATGGTCGTGAATCAGTGGGCTTCCTAGTAACGATTAAAGAGCTACTAGAAGATCCAGCACGTCTGTTATTAGACGTTTAATATCGCTAAAACGTCGAGTTGTCCTTGATAGCTCGACGTCCACGATATCCAAGGCTAGACTGGCTCAGCGTCTGGCCTTCACTTGAACTGCGCCCGATAAATACATAAGCAGTTGATTTGAGAAGACCCTACAGACGCACCGCATGAAGTGGTGTTATGGAAATAATAAATCCCTTGAGGGATAAACAAACGGAATATCAAAATGAATTTGCATGAATACCAAGCCAAACAGCTGTTTGCAGAATTCGGTTTGCCTGTACCGGAAGGCTACGCATGTGATACGCCACAAGAAGCTTTCGAAGCAGCGGGTCGCATCACTACTGAAAAGAAAGTTGTAAAATGTCAGGTTCACGCTGGTGGCCGCGGTAAAGCGGGCGGTGTTGAGCTACACGATACAAAAGATGGCGTAAAAGAATTCGCACAAAAATGGCTAGGTAAGAACTTGGTGACTTACCAAACAGACGCAAATGGTCAGCCTGTTACTAAAATCCTTGTAGAAGAAGCGTCTAACATTGCCAACGAACTTTACCTTGGTGCGGTTGTTGACCGTGCAACTCGTAAGATCGTTTTCATGGCTTCGACTGAAGGTGGTGTGGAAATCGAAAAAGTTGCGGAAGAAACGCCGGAGCTAATCCACAAAGCAGCTATCGATCCACTAGTAGGCCCGCAAGCTTACCAAGGTCGTGAGCTTGCTTTCAAACTTGGTCTTGAAGGTGACCAAATCAAACAATTCGTTAAGATCTTTATGGGTCTTGGCACTATGTTCTCTCAGTACGACCTAGCGCTACTAGAGATCAACCCACTAGTTATTACTGGCGAAGGCAACCTGCTGTGTCTTGACGGTAAGATCAACATCGACTCAAACGCACTGTACCGTCAGCCTAAGCTTCGTGAAATGCACGATCCTTCACAAGAAGATGAGCGTGAAGCACACGCCGCTCAGTGGGAACTGAACTACGTAGCGCTAGACGGTAACGTTGGCTGTATGGTTAACGGTGCGGGCCTAGCGATGGGTACAATGGACATCGTAAACTTACACGGTGGCAAGCCTGCGAACTTCCTAGATGTAGGTGGTGGTGCGACAAAAGAGCGTGTAGCAGAAGCATTTAAAATCATCCTATCTGATGACAACGTGAAAGCCGTTCTAGTAAACATCTTTGGCGGTATCGTTCGTTGTGACATGATCGCTGAAGGCATCATTGGTGCAGTGAAAGAAGTTGGTGTAACGGTACCTGTTGTTGTTCGTCTAGAAGGTACTAACGCAGACCTAGGTCGTGAAGTTCTTGCTAATTCTGATGTTGATATCATTGCTGCTGAGTCGCTAACAGATGCTGCTCAGAAAGTTGTTGCTGCTGCGGAGGCTAAATAATGTCTGTACTAATTAACAAAGACACTAAAGTAATCTGTCAGGGCTTCACTGGTGGTCAAGGTACTTTCCACTCAGAGCAGGCAATTGCTTACGGTACACAAATGGTTGGTGGTGTATCTCCAGGTAAAGGTGGTCAAACTCACCTTGGTCTTCCAGTATTCAACACAGTACGTGAAGCAGTAGAAGTAACTGGCGCAACAGCAACAGTTATCTACGTTCCTGCACCATTCTGTAAAGATGCAATCTTAGAAGCGATCGACGCAGGTATCGAGCTTATCGTAACGATCACTGAAGGTATCCCAACAACAGATATGATCGACGTAAAAGTGAAGCTAGAAGAAACTGGAGTTCGCATGATCGGTCCTAACTGTCCGGGCGTTATCACGCCTGATGAGTGTAAGATTGGCATCATGCCTGGTCACATCCACAAGAAAGGTAAAGTGGGCATCGTTTCTCGCTCAGGCACACTAACGTACGAAGCGGTTAAACAAACGACTGACGAAGGCTTTGGCCAGTCAACGTGTGTTGGTATCGGTGGTGACCCAATCCCAGGTTCAAACTTCATCGATATCCTGAAGCTTTTCCAAGAAGACCCTGAAACAGAAGCAATCGTAATGATTGGTGAAATCGGTGGTACTGCGGAAGAGGAAGCTGCGGCTTACATCAAAGAAAACGTAACGAAGCCAGTGGTTTCTTACATTGCGGGTGTTACTGCTCCTCCTGGTAAGCGTATGGGTCACGCAGGTGCTATCATCTCTGGTGGTAAAGGTACTGCAGAAGACAAATTCGCAGCACTAGAAGCCGCTGGCGTTAAGACTGTGAAATCTCTAGCTGAGATTGGTAAAGGTCTACGTGAAGTGACGGGTTGGTAATCAACCAAACCACTGTATAAGCATTAAAAAGCCTGCGATTTCGCAGGCTTTTCTTTTTCTGGTCCATCTTGATTTGCGTCTCAAGCATGGTTTTTTCTAACACTCAGTGCGATTATGCTTTGCGGCTAATGAGTTGGCTAAGCATGAATAAGAATGTTGCACTGATTACGACAGAGGGACCCGCTGGAGTATCGAAATGCCAAGATAGGCTCAGACCCATCAGCACCGCGATCGAACCGATAATCGAAGCAAACAGTGCCATTTGTTCTGGCGAAGAAGAAACTTTACGCGCAGTTGCGGCTGGGATGATCAATAGCGACGTCATGATCAATGCACCAACAAATTTCATTCCGACTGCAATCACCACACCTACCATAAGCATCAGTACTAGACGCACTAAATCGGTGTTCACTCCTTCAACAGCAGCAAGCTCTTCGCTCACTGTGCTGGATAGTAATGGGCGCCAGAACAGGTACAAACAAGCGCTGACTGCGACAACACCAGCATAGATGAACATCAGATCTTGAGGTGATACCGCCAATAGGTCACCAAACAAGTAGCTCATTAGATCGACACGAACGTTGTCTAAGAAACTCACCGACACTAAACCGATAGATAGAGCACTGTGCGCTAAGATGCCCAGCAAAGTATCTGTTGCGACAAGCTGTTGCTTTTGAAGTGTCACTAGCAGTACCGCTAAAGCGAGACAGCAAACAAGCAGCGCAAGGTATAGATTTATATCTAGTAGGAAGCCAAGTGCTAACCCCATCAAAGACGCATGTGCAAGCGTATCACCGAAGTAAGCCATTTTGCGCCATACCACGAATGAGCCAAGTGGGCCTGCGATGATTGCGATACCAATACCGGCCAGTATTGAAGGCAATAAAAACTCAATCATGATGATGGTGTCCGTGAGAATGGTTTGAACAAGATGTCGCGTCACCAGTCACTGGTGATCCAGCCAAGTCGTGATGATGGTGTTCATGGTCGTGATGGTAAAATGCTAAAGACTCACGAGCGGCGTTACCAAATAACGCAATATAAGAAGGGTGTTGAGTAATGGTTGCTGGTGAACCTGAACAGCACACATGGTGATGTAAGCAAATTACATCATCAGTTTTTGCCATGACTAAATGCAGGTCATGCGAAACCATAAATACACCACAATCAAAGCGATGGCGAATGCTCTCTATCAGATCATATAAGTCGATTTGACCTTGTACGTCCACACCTTGAGCCGGCTCATCCAGCACTAATAACTCTGGTCGCTGCAGGAGCGCACGGGCAAGCAGTACACGTTGATTCTCACCACCAGAAAGACGGTGCATGTTGCTTGCGATGAGGTGTTCAGCACCGACAAGCTTTAATGCATCGAGACATTCTTGCTTACTGTATTTTCCTGCTAAGTTTAAGAAGCGGATAACCGTTAGTGGCAAGGAATCATTGAGTTTTAGCTTTTGAGGAACGTAGCCGATTTTCAGTTTACGTTGTCTAGTTAGCTTGCCACTAGTTGGCTTCTGGAGACCTAAGATGACTTTAACTAACGTCGACTTTCCCGCTCCGTTGGGACCAATTAGGGTAGTTATCTTGCCCTTTTCTAATTCCATAGTGATATTATCGAGAACTCTGCGTTCGTCAAACTCGACGCACAACTGTTCAAGACGGACTAGTGAAGACATGAATGAAACTCATTTGCAAATCAATAATGTTATAATGTAACATTATCTCACTTTCCACGCCATATCCCAAGAAAAACTATGAAAAGAGCCATCATTCTTGCTATTTCTACGCTGTTAACTGTGCCTGCTCATGCGGTAACGGTGTTAACCAGTATTAAGCCGATCCAAATGATCGCCACAGAGTTGACGGAAGGAGTCGCAACGCCAGAAGTGCTGCTGCAGTCAAATGCATCACCACATGACTATGCACTTCGTCCATCAGATGTAAAGAAAGTTGCTTCTGCCGACCTTGTTATTTGGTTTGGCCATGATTTAGAGCCATTTTTAGAAAAGTTAGTGACCGATAAAGGCCACACATTAACTCTAAGTAAGATTCCCAACTTATCACTTCGTGAGTTTGGTAGTGAGCATAATCATGATCACGATGGACATGATCATGGTACGCATGACCCTCATTTTTGGTTAGGCATTGATACAGTTCAGCAAGTTGCTACTGCCATTACGCTGAAGCTTGTAGATGTCGACCCTGATAACGCGGATGCCTACGCAGCAAACTTAAAGAAATTTGAAACACAGTTAAAAGCAACTGATTTGCAGATCAAGGCGCAGTTAAAATCAGTAAAAGATAAAGGCTATTTTGTGTTCCATGATGCTTATGGTTACTTCGAAGAGCGCTATGAACTGAATCAACTGGGACATTTTACGGTTTCTCCTGATCGCAAACCCGGTGCTAAAACACTTATTCATATTCGTAAAACCTTGAGCACAGGTGACGTGGCGTGTGTTTTCTCGGAGCCTCAATTCACTCCTGCGGTTATTGAAAGTGTCATGCGAGGTAACGATGTGAAAGCTGGAGTCCTCGATCCGTTGGGGACCGAGATCGAAGTAAAGTCAGGCAGTTATTTCACTTTCCTGAAAGGGATGTCGAACAGTTTTGCTCAGTGTTTGAATTAAAATTGGTCGATTTTAGCTGCAACGAAAATAGAAATACGCTTACTTACGTGATCCAGCAGTAAGATTTGACACCAATCACGAGTCGAAACTTTTATCGTATGGGAATTGATATATGATTATCATAATTAGCGCTTCGAAATAACAACACTTTAAGCCTAACAATGGATTGTTGAAAGGTATATGAAGCGCAATATTATGTTATTAAGGGTTTCGACTTGCTCCGTACTATCACCCAATTATGGTTGGGTATTTTTCTTTCCTTTCCAGTACTTGCGCTTGATAGTGCTAGTGCAATTTTCTACCCATTACCGACTCAGATAAAGGGTACGTTCATTGCTGCCCAACATCTTTTCGCTGGAGAACAGGGTGGTTTGTGGATTCATGACGTTCATGGTCGAGTGCTTTTTTATGATGGCAGCAACCTTCAGCCAAAGTCTGGCAGTTTGCTTGATTTTTCCGTAGATCAAGTTGCCTATGTTGATGGCGCGTTTTGGACGTTTTTCAACAATGAAGTCTATCGGACGAAGCCAAATCAAGAACGGAAGCTAATCTTTAGTTTGAATCCAGGTGCCCAAATTAGAAAAATTGGTGCATCGGGCGACTATATATGGGTTAGTGATGGTTCACAGTTTTACACTTACCATGTCGCTCAGGATAAGTTAGAGACGTACTCATTACTCCAGCTATATCAACATAGCAACAACAGTCATGTTTATATTAATGACGCAATCTTCGTAAAAACGCGCTGGGTTTTAGCGACGAACTCAGGGGCATACTTATCTGAAGGGAAACGATTTAATCATATTGTTTCTTCTAAAAAGCACTTCATTGAAAAAGTCTACTATTCACCAACAAGGCGTGAGATCGTCATCGGCTCGCTTAAAGGAGCGTTGGTGTTCAGTCTAGAAAATGCAGAACGACCAATTGTAAGAATTGGTGATTCACATGTATTGGCAATAGCAGAAACGAATCAAGAGTACTGGATTGGCACCGAGCATGGGCTCTTCGTTCATTCATTTTTATCTGGTGAGACTTCTAAGGTAACCGCTGCCAGTTTCCAAGAGCTCGATTTGAGTCAAAGTAAAATCTACTCATTGCTGAATGACAATATGGGTGGTATGTGGATCGCGACAAATCGTGGTATTCGTTATTACTCGACGTTTAGCAAGAAGTTTGAGCGAATAACTTTTGGTAGTGGGAATCGAATTACAGATCTCAACAAAATTGAGCAAACTTACACAGGGCCGAAGAATCAGTTGTGGTTATCGGATGACCGAAATGTGTACCTACGCAGTAACGCGAACACCAAGCTTATGATTCAGACAAAGGATAAGATTGCACAGTTTGCGATAAGGGAGCAGCAGGTTTGGCTAGCAACCAGTAATGGTCTTCAAGTTTATGATTTAAAGAGACAAAAGTGGATTGAACTTCCATATCTAAGGGCGTTGGCGGGGGCACCAATTGAGCACATCATTGCTACTGATGATGGCAAAATCTGGCTTGCCCGCGGGAGAAGTCTTTTCTACATCGACCCTAGTGAGCACTTGTTACGTAACTTAGGCGATGATTGGCTCGTTGCACAATACCTTCCAGCGAAAATAACCCGATTATTTGCTTCTGGATCCCAACTGATCGTTGGTACTGACCATGGTTATTATCAGTATGATGGCGAAAAAATACGATTTAATCATTTTTCGGCAAATTATGGTGAGGTACTTGATATTGTCGAATCAACCGATGGGGCATATTGGTTTGCCTCAGCCTACGGTGTCTTCAAAACGCAGTTGCGCAGCAATGAGCAAATATCAATGGCATTAAGCATTGATAACGCTCGTCCGGCATGTATGTTAGCCGATTCTGAAGGGGTCTGGCTTTCATCATCAGTAGGTTTAAGCTATTACCGATTATCCGGTGAGTTAGTTAAGCACTTTTCTTCAGCTTCTGGGTTAATCAACAATGAGTTCACGTCGGGGGTTTGTAATCAACTTTCTCACCCTGAAGATAGCCATAAAACATTAGTATTTGGTTCAAAATATGGTTTGGTTACGGCTGACTCCACGACCCTACTTGTATCTAAATCTCCTGAATCCAAGGTGATTATTAGCCGAGTGTCTTCGGAAAGTGGCGTGATTCAAGTTGGTGGCGGGGAACTGCGTGACACTTACATCCCATTTGGATCTTCGGTGAGCTTCTTATTCGGTGTGATGCCAAAGCCCGGTAATCAAGTACTTCACTTTAGGCTCAATACATATGATGAGTGGCAAGCGCTAGAAGGTGGACAATTAAACTTAGAACATTTGAGTTCTGGTCACTACACACTTCAAGTGAGCAGTGGAGAGCAAGTTATACGTGGTCAGGTGGGAGCAGAGTTTGAATTTACTGTTTTAGAGCCTTGGTATCGTACGTCATTTGCTATTTTCAGTTTTGTAGTGACACTGTTGTTTGTGTTTGGTGCTGTAGGTTACTGGCGATCACGTTATGTCCTTCAACATAATAAAGAGTTGGCGGCGCAAGTAACATTAAAAACCAACCAGCTTCGCCACCAAAGTCGGGTATTGCTCTCGAGTAATCAACAATTACGTAAGCAAATCCAAGTGAGGAACCTGCTCGTTGATCACGTTGCAAGCTCCATAAAAACAAGTGTCGATGTGTTTGCTAAATTTGTGCCTGATGATTGTGATGAATCAACACAAGATCATCTGAAGAAGGCTTATTGGCAGCTCAATGAATTAAAAATTGCACCTGTAGAGAATACAGGGGATGCCCAGAGTTACGATTTGAATCAAATCACTTGCTCAGTAATTGACGTGTGGCGGGAAGACTTCAAAAAAGCAGGCTTGGAGTTAGAGTTTCAGGATATTAATAGTCACAGTAGGGTGGTGCTGGAGAGCTTTAACCTTGATGTGATCTTTAATACCGTTTTTGCCAATATTATTAAACGTTCCTATCGAGGCCAGTCTGTCAGAGTTTCAATTGATGAAGATCAGCAGCATATCACGTTAACCATGTTGGATTTTGGTAATCAACTCCCTTCTAAGTTGACGTTTGGCAAGCCTGTGGCAATGAACCAGGTGGACCTGAGTATCGAACAGTTACCCACTTTGGTTGAAGCCAGTGGAGGGAAATTGTCGATCATAAGCTCTGACACGCAGAACAAGTTCGACATTACGTGGCCTAAAGTTCATTTAACGGATGAGCAGCTTGAGCATGTTATCAGGGATAGCTTCGAAGGCGTGTTAGAGCCGACTAGGCAAGAGCCAGTTAAGATGTCACCAGAACAAGAGTGGCTCAACAAAGTTTATCAGCTAGTGAGTGACAATTTCTCCGACGCTGAGTTTGGTACTGCCTCTGCTGCAAAATTGTTGTTTATGTCAGAAAGAAGCTTACAACGACGTTTTAAATCAGCGTCATCTCGTACTTTTAAAGATTATCTTACCGAAGTTCGCTTAGAAACAGCATGCGAGCAGCTCTTAGCTGGCGAGAAAATTAGCGAGGTCGCGTTTAATTGTGGCTTTAACGACCCTTCTTATTTTAGTCAGAAGTTTAGACTGCATTTTGGACTGCCGCCGTCCAAGTTCGCAACGACTCAAGAGAGCCAAACAAACCTATAGCTCTTAATTCGATATGACTTAGCCCAGCCTTAGCGCTGGGCTTTTTTACGCTTATCGTGCGAGCTGCTTATAGAACAAAGCAAACTAAATGTTGGTTTGTTGGTTATCTGCTTTAATTTCTACGAGATACGAGATACGAGATACGAGATACGAGATACGAGATACGAGATACGAGATACGAGATACGAGATACGAGATACGAGATACGAGATACGAGATACGAGATACGAGATACGAGATACGAGATACGAGATAC
>NZ_JBQEQR010000060.1:0-51924 GCF_052037695.1 Vibrio sp. WZ-1
TAGAGATAGGTCACGCATACGTTGTAGGATATTGGTTGTCTCATTCATTGCACCTTCAGCGGTCTGTGCAATTGAAATACCATCATTCGCGTTACGTACCGCAACGTCTAAACCACGGCTTTGAACGTTCAAGCGGTTCGAGATTTGTAGACCCGCAGCATCATCTTTTGCGCTGTTGATTTTGAAGCCTGAAGACAAACGCTCCATTGAAGTTTGTTGAGCTGAGTTTGCGTTGTTTAGGTAACGCTGAGCGGTCATCGCCGATACGTTTGTATTTACATTCACTGCCATGGTGATTTCTCCAATTGATTTTCCGATAAAGCGGTTTCCGACGTCTCGGAAAACCAAGTAGTTCTCTCAAAGTTACCCTTATAACGACGTCAATTTGAGAAGCTTTAGAAAAAAAATAAGAAAAATGGCAATGCGAGATTCGAACAGCAGTTTTAAAAAATAATAAAGAAAACACTAAAGTTTTAATACGATACGTCGACGAGGATTCGTTGAATCAATCATTAGCGATTGATAAATGGGACAGCCAGTACAGGCGAGGGAATAGATAAAAAGAAAAAGCCCCTTTTCCTTTGAGAGAACCGGGGCTAGGTTGGTAGCCAGAGCCTATGTGGAGATCAAGAGAAATGAACACATATCCGACATACCGGGTGCAACCTTACATTGAAAATGATTGGCAGGTGAGAGATGAGAGAGCCGCACATTCTATTGCAAAGTTGCTTGCCAAAAGCCTGTATTCCCATCCACGTCTGAATGTATTGAGTACAGGCTAGGTAAACTACTGCAATAGTGACATTGCAGAGTTTGGCAACTGTTTTGCTTGAGCAAGAATAGAAGTACCTGCCTGTTGCAAAATTTGAGCTTTAGTCATTTGCGTCGTTTCTTTCGCAAAATCTGTATCTTTAATTCGGCTATTCGAAGAGTCTACGTTCTCTTGAATGTTTGCCAAGTTATTAATGCTATGACTTAGACGGTTTTGTTTCGCACCTAAGTCTGCACGTTGTGAGTCCACGTATTTCAATGCTGCATCCAAAACACCAATTGCATTTTGAGAGCCTTGAACCGATGTCATATCGATATCTTGTACCGTGGTCGCAATAGGTTCGCCAGTAAATCCTAGATCTGATGCCAAACCACCTGAAATAGAGATATCTCCTTTCACGTTCGGTTCTGCTACAAAGATCTGCAACTTACCATCTTCACCGACTGATGCATTGATCAAGTCAGACTGACCATTGATGTATGTCGCCAACTCTTCGATATCATCACCTGCTTTTGCTGTGATTTCGATATCTAGATCGGTCGTATTACCTTCTTCATCTTGACCCATGCCTGGTAAAGTAATTTTTAGGTCAGCGTTATCTGCAGATACGCCCCAGTCTTTACCTTTACCATTCTCAGTCAAGAACGTTGTACCACCCATACGATGGTCATCTGCACGAATGCTGGTTAAACCCATGATCATTGCTTCACCGGAGCTTGAACCAATTTGGAACGCTGCTTCACCAAATGTACCATTTAGCAAACGACGGCCACCAAATGATGTGGTTTCAGCGATACGGTTCAACTCATCTTGAAGCGCATTTGACTCTTCGTTGATAGCTTCTCGTTCTGCTGGCGAGTTCGTACCGTTTGCCGACTGAATGGCAAGGTCACGCATGCGCTGCATGATAGATGTTGCTTCATTCATTGCACCTTCTGCTGTCTGTGCAATGGAAATACCATCGTTCGCGTTGCGCATCGCCACATCCAGACCACGAGACTGAGCTGTCAGACGGTTCGAAATTTGTAGACCAGCAGCGTCATCTTTTGCGCTGTTAATCTTATGACCTGATGACAAACGCTCCATTGAAGTATTGAGTTCGTTTGACGCTTTATTTAAGTAACGTTGTGCGGTCATCGCAGAAACGTTAGTACTAACCGTTACAGCCATTTTGCTCTCCTTTTGAGTTCGCAAGCTTTGCGAAGCGGCCAGCTTTACTCTCATTTGGAAAAGCACTGACCGTAAAAATTACTTGCTAAAGCTGCCTACTAGGCAAGGTTTAGAATCCGTAAATCTATTCTGACCACATAGATACAATATACATGCCAACTTTAATAAAAAATAATCAAAATCAGCAAAAGCCTTTATCAGCATAGGGTTACAATAAAGCCAACCCCATTAATTCCGCCGAAAAATACGTTGAGTGGCATTACTCATCCCAACAAATACATCATTCCTGATGAACTTCCCCCAAACTTTGCCGCTTTGGGAAATAACATGCCGCTTATTTATCTCTCGCACTTAAGGCATTGCACATAAGGCATAGAGAGAAGCGCCGCAGCACGCATCGATATTTAGATGTAGTTAAATAACGTCAAGTCTTTCGTCTTACCAAAAGCTTGCTGCGATGCTTGCAGTGCTCTTGTGTTTTCCGAAAATTCAATAACAGCCTTGGAATAATCTAAGTCTTCAAAATTACTCTTTGATTTGGCCAGAGAGAGATTGAAGTCTTCATGATTCTGCTCTTGAATATCTAGCGTACTCAGTCGAGCACCAACATCAGTTCTTGCTTTGTTTAAATGAATAAACGCGGCTTGAAATTCTTCTGTCATTTGATGAAGCTGTGCGGTTGCTGATGCATCAGAAACTGATTCATCAGACCATTTTGCCGTATCTCTGAATGTATCGAAGATACTAAAGCTCTTACGCGGTTCAATCGTAATACTGTCTCCGGCAGTGACTTGCCCTTTCAGTTGGATGCTCACCCCTTCATATTTAATACCATCAATTGGTGAATAGTCATCAACTTGCACGACACTGCCGTTCTTTTCCAATTGATAACCAAATTTACCATTGCTCATATCAACAAAAGTGAGTTTGTAATTGGATTCATCTCTTGATCGAGTTGTCGCGGTGCTTAACAACAGCTCTGAGCCTTCCTGTAGATCATATCTAGGCTCAAAGTCACCGAAAGGGTTCGGAATATCCATGAATAGCTTGCTACCGGGATCGTTCGTTGCCATTTCTATGTTCGACGAAATGCGCATTTTTCTTTGGTAGTCATCACCGGTATAAGTGACCGTGCCATCAAAATCTCGGAAAAAAGGTTGGTTTTTCGGCTTGGTGCCCGCAAAAACATAGTTACCCGCTTCATCTTGGGAGTTAACCAGTGCGAGGAGGTTGTTGGATATTTCCTCTAACTCTCGCTTTTTTGCTTCACGATCTTCTGGCGACATTGCACCGTTGATCATTTCCATACTTAAGCGTTTAGCGTCATCGGTATATTGTTCAGCATTTGCAATGGTGACTTCATGATGCTCGAGGCGATTACGTACTAAAACAATGGCATCTAAGTACTGTTTCAGTTGTTCTTCTTGCTGACCAATACTTTGGATGTAGTGGGTCGCAAGTGGATCATCACTCGGTTTAGTTAACTTCTTGCCAGATGCTAGTTGCTCTTGATTATGATGTACTTTGTTTTCTTGACGACGAAGATCATTCTGTACTGATTGATAGTTATGGAAGCTAGAAATTCGAGTTAACATTTATTCTCTCCCCTATCGCAACTGAAGAATGGTATTAAACGTGTCGTTCGCCGCCTGCATAATGCGTGAAGAGGCCATGTATGCTTGTTGAAACTTCATCATATTCGCGGCTTCTTCGTCCAGATTTACACCGGAAATAGACGCTAATCGCTCTTGAGCAGACTCATTTTCTAGTCGAGCGACATCGGATAAACGACTTGCCGTAGAGGCTTTAAGTCCAACATTGGTATTCAAATTTTGATAGATATTCAAAATGGTCGCTTCTTTGCCATCCATTTTTTTATCCGTTTGAATATGCAGCATCTTTCTCAAGTTGCCGTTATCACCCTCTGAAGGGACAAGGTTTGCCGTAAATTTGTCATTCGCAATAGCACCGGACGACAACTCAAACACTGTCGCCGAACCATTTTTATATAGAGGGTGCTCCGGCGGTAATGTTACCGATACCGGGCCTGATGGTGGATATGCCTGAGGTGGCATCACTACATTGCCGTTGGTATCTGTTACCGCAAATTGGTCTCCCATCGGAGAAACAACGACCTCAAATTCACGCAGGTCACCTGCATCGACAATTTCGAATGTGGCTTTGCCTTGTGCAAAGGTCGTGGATGCTTCATAACTTTGAGCCGCAATTACCTTTGGATCGTTGGTTTCCATCTGAATCTGTGCAGCGCTGCTTCTGGTTGGGCGAATTAACACTTGCTCACCCACTTTAGGCTCATTGCGAACTTCGACGCGCATCCCATCAAGATAAAACGCTTTACCTGACGAATCTGTATCAACTTTAACTGTTTCGCCATTAGGCTTGGTGATGCTATAGCTATTACCGTCATAACGTAATGCGTACTCACCACCTTTTAATTGGCTCAAGTCATTAATATAAACCGCCATATCAGCTGTCGATTGAGCTGATGTCACCACTCTCGACTTTGCAAGCAGCTCTGAGTTTACATCGGTAAAAATCAACTCACCAACGTTGCCATAGAGATCTAACCCTTGGCTCTGTAGCTGGTTTACTTCGTGAGAAAATGCGGTAGCTAGACGGCCAAGCTCGTCCATTATGTATGGGATTTGCTCATCTCTCATACTTAGCATGGCGCCTATTTTTCCATCTATATCATCTGATTTAATTGGTTTTATTCCGCCACCTTCAACCATAGCCAGTCGACGCTGGTGAACATCAGGGTAACCATCAATCATTTTGAGTTGACTCGCTTCCGTACCAGATACCAATGTATGGCCATTACCGATATGGACATTAAAGCCTTCAGCATTCTTGCGCGGAGTCACTGTCACCTTGGTGTAGTCAGATAACTCTTTAATTAACTTTTCATGTTGGTCCATCAAATCGTTATGAGGACCAGGGGAGCGCATCATCAATCGATGTACGTCACGAATCTCAACAGCAAGTTGGTTGACACGCTCAATACCCATGTCGAGTTTACGGTTTGTCACGTCAGACTGTTGTCGTACTGTCTCATGGAAACCATTTAAGGTTTCACTCAACAGTTTTGCTTTCTCAAGCACGACTTTACGTGCACCAATATCATTTGGCGTATCCGCTAAAGTTTTTACCGCGTCAAACCATTCGTTAAGGTTCTCTGGAATTTTCTTTGAGGCAACAGATGAGAGCATGCTAGAAAGCAAATCGAGGTCTGCTTCTTTGTCTAGCTTATTTGCGTAGTTCGTTGTGGACAGGTTCAATTCTTTAACGGCAAATTCATCCCATGAGCGGCGAACATTTTCCACATGCACACCCATACCATAAGTTGAACCACCAAATTGACGAGGATCATTGGTGCCTTGTATGACAGACTGACGGCTATAGCCCTCAGTATTAACATTCGAGATGTTATGACCTGTCGTATTTAGCTGTCTCTGAGCAGTAAGCACACTTTGAGTACCTACATTCAGAAGATCTGACGCCATACATGCCCCCAACAAACAAAATAAAATCGGTATTGACCGATCACCTAATTAGAAGTTAGCAAAAGGCGTGCCAGCATCGAAGTAAGAAGTAAACTGAGGAAAAAAGAAAGGCTTGCACCATCGCAAGCCTTATAAAGAGGAGGGATAAATTCAGAATCGTTATAAATTACATACTTTCGATTTTTTGCTTCACCTGCAGCACTTTGTCTGCGTAATTTGGGTCTGTCGCGTAACCAGCACTGTGAATGCCGCGAATAAATGATTCTGAACTGCCTTGATGCTGAAGTGCCGTCTCATAGCGAGGGTTATCATTTAAAAATCTAACGTAGTCATTAAAGCTGTCTTGGTAGCTTGAGTAAGAACGAAAAGCGGCGGTTTCTTTTACTGGAGTGTTATCATGAAACTCCAGAGTTTGAGTGGTAACTTTGTCCCCTTGCCAACTTCTGTCTGCTTTTATATTGAATAAGTTGTTACTGCTACCCCGGGCATTTTTAACCATCTTTTGCCCCCAGCCAGTTTCTAGTGCTGCCTGTGCAATTAGTAGAGATGGCTCAACACCCAAAGCTTTTGCTGCGCGATCAGCGTATGGCTTCATTGAGTTAACAAAAGACTCTGGTGTATCAAAGCGTGAGGGCTCTGAACCAGGACGCGATAGCTGGCCAGATTCAATTAAACGCTGCTCAATTTCACGCGCTTTCTTTGGATCCACGCGACGATATTCCACAGCATTGTTTGCCGCTTCGCGCATTGCCGTTTCACTCTTGTCATCACCTTGACCAACTGTTAATTGCTTAACAATCATGTCTGCGAGCCCCATCGAGCCTGACGCACTTAAATTACTCGCCATCTGCTCATCTAGCATTTGACGGTAGAACTTTTCGTTTTGGCTATTCATGAAGTTGGATTCAAAGCCTTCATTGGCTTCTCGCATCGACTTCAACATCATTGATGTGAAAATAGATTCAAACTGACGAGCTGCCGCACGCAGCGCTTCTTGCTCACCGTCTTTACCTTCTTTTACTGCTTTTTGGCGCAGCGTATCAAGTGAGCTGATGTCATGAATAAAACCAATATCGTTAGGATTGTTCACCATGGTTTGTCTCCTAATCGATTAAATGATGATCAACTGGCCTTCAATAGCACCAGCTTGTTTTAATGCTTGCAAAATTGCCATCAAATCAGAAGGCGCTGCACCAACTTCATTCACGGCTCTAACGAGATCATCCAGTGTAAGTCCTGGCTCGAACTTAAACATTTTTCCTTTTTCTTCAGTCACTTCGATATCCGAATCAGGCACAACTACAGTTTGCCCACCAGAAAAACCATTGGGCTGACTTACATTTAAGTTCTCTTTAATTGCAACAGTCATTCCACCATGGGTCACTGCCGCAGGTTTAAGGCGAACATGTTTACCAACAACAATGGTGCCAGTACGAGAGTTTACGATAATTTTTGCCGCACCATCTGCTGGATCAAACTCCAGGTTTTCAATCGCAGAGAGAAATGCTACTCGCTGGCTGATGTCACGTGGTGCACGAACTCTTACTGATGTCGCGTCAACCGCATTTGCCATTTGAGGACCTAAGAAATTGTTTACCGCATCCGCCATGCGCTGTGCTGTTGTAAAGTCAGAATCCAATAAGTTAAAAGTTATATAGTCACCTCGGCCAAATGGCGTCGGAACTTCACGTTCAACCATTGCTCCGCTAGAGATAAGTCCTACAGTTGGGTTGTTGCCTACCAACTTTGAACCATCAGCACCTTGAGCGCTAAAACCACTAACGACTAAGTTTCCTTGCGCTACGGCATAAACTTGCCCATCAAGGCCTTTAAGAAAAGTTTGTAACAGCGTACCACCACGAAGACTTTTCGCACTGCCAATAGAAGAAACCGTTACATCTACTTGCTGGCCAGGTTTCGAAAATGGGGGTAGCTCAGCAGTTACCATTACTGCTGCAACGTTCTTGATTTTTGGCTTAGTACCCGGTGGCAGTTGAATACCAAAATTCTGCAACATCGCATTAAAGCTTTGTTCTGTAAAAGGGTTCGACTCACCAGTACCTGGCAAACCTGAAACCAAACCATAACCGACTAACTGGTTACTACGTACACCAGCAACTTGTGCAACATCTTTAATTCGCGCAGCTTGTGTCGTTGCCGAAAATAGTGCGATGCTCATCAACAGTAGTACGATTCTTTTCATGGTTACCTTTCTTATGCAGTCAAATTGTCGTCAAATTTGCATTTGTTACAGCGATACATTAAAGAATCGTGCCAAGAATCCAGGCTCTTGCATATCTTGTTGGATTCCCGTACCTGAGTATTGAATTCGGGCATTGGAAACTCGATTGGATGCAATGGTATTGTCGAAATTGATGTCATCCGGACGGATGGTGCCACTTAAACGAACATACTCATCGCCAGTGTTCAAGGTCATCCACTTTTCACCTCGAATAACTAAGTTACCATTAGCTAAAACTTCAATCACCTCAACAGTAATGTAGCCACTGATGCTATTACTTTGCTTAGAAGAAGCATCACCAGCAAATGTATTACTATTACTCAAGTCATAAGAAAAGTTGTACTTGCCACCAACTTGCAGCTCTTGACCACCTACAGAGAGAGGATCCATCGTCGCATCATTCGATTTAGACATATCAGCATTAGCGCTTTTCGTTGCGCTGGTTGTCTCATCTAAGGTAACCGTAATAATATCGCCGACACCACGAGGCTTAGAGTCATCGTATAAATCAGAAATATGGTCTGCACTAAACAATGAACCTGTTGCTGCTGCATAATGCTCTGGCTTTTGTTTAGGGTGAATCGGTGCCCACGCAGGGTCGCCCGCTATAGGATCGGTTCTACCTCTTAGCGTATCAACCAGACCATTACTTTCATCTTGAGATTTATCACCTTCAACCGCATCAACTACCGTTGTCGCTTGCGATACTTCATCCGTTTCAATTGGCTCTAACATTGAACAACCAGACATGGTTAAAATCAGTGCAAGTAGTGAGATACGTTTCATCTGAAGGCCCTCAATTCGAATTAGTCGTTATAGTTGCTGGTTGACAAAGCTCATCATCTTATCGACGGATGAGATAACTTTAGAGTTCATTTCGTACACTCGCTGAGCTTCAATCATGTTGACTAACTCTTCAGTCACGTTCACGTTAGACGCCTCGAGCATGGATTGACGAATTTCCCCTAAACCATCTAGCCCCGGAACACCCTCTTGAGGGTCACCACTTGCACCCGTTGGTAAGTATAGGTTTTGGCCGATAGGCTCGAGACCACCCGGGTTAACGAAATCGGTGATGGTTAACTGACCAACAACTTGGTTATCTTGTTGACCACGAACACGTACAGACACCTCACCATCGGTACCAACCGTAATTGAAATCGCGTCTTCTGGAATAACGATCTCAGGCTCAACGGGGTAACCAGAGCCAGAGGTAACGAGTGTGCCTTCGCCGTTCAGAGTGAACTGGCCGTTTCGCGTGTAGCCAATGTTGCCGTCAGGAAGGGTAACTTGGAAGAAACCATCACCCTCCACCATCATATCTAGCGCATTAGTAGTGGTTTGTGCGTTTCCGTGCGTATGTACTTTTTGCGTTGCTACCACTTTAGAACCAGCGCCTAACATCAAACCACTCGGTAATTCAGTGTTTTGTGATGACTGACCACCCGGTTGATTAATATTCTGGTAGAACAAATCTTCAAATACGGCGCGGCTTTTTTTGTACCCAACGGTTGAGGCGTTAGCCAAGTTGTTGGAAATGGTTGCGATATTGGTCTGCTGGGCGTCTAGACCGGTTTTGCTTACCCATAGTGCTGGATGCATTGTAAACCTCTAACTCAATTAACTCATACGAAGCAGTGAATCGGACGACTTGTCCATCTCTTCAGCTGTGCTCATCATCTTGACCTGCATTTCAAATTGACGCTGTAAATCAATCAAAGCGGTCATCTCACCTACGGCATTGACGTTACTGCCTTCAATCGCACCTGTTTGGATGCTTACTGTTGCGTCTGCTTCGTAAGGTTGGTTTGGAGTTTTATGGCGAAATAAGCCATTGATATCTTTAAAAAGTCCTTGATCGTCAGTACGAACTAACTTAATACGATCAACAACTTCTAATTCTTCTGCCGGAGCACCTTGTGGAAGTACAGAGATGGTGCCATCACGGCCAATTTCAATTTTGGATAATGGGATAGGAAGTGTAATTGGCGCGTCATTTTCACCAAGTACAACATGGCCTGAGCTATTGGTTAGCAAGCCATTTTGATCAACTTTCAGATTACCGTTGCGCGTAAGGCCTTCTTTACCCATCGGATCAAGAACAGAGATCCACCCCTGGCCTTCAACCGTGATATCGAGGTCGCGCCCAGTAGTAATGACACTACCCTGAGCAAAATTATGTCCTGGTCGCTCTGTCATACTAAAAACACGTGAAGCATGGCCTTCACCATAGGCTTGCATTGAACGAGCTTGTGCTAAATCGGCACGAAAGCCTGTTGTGCTCACGTTAGCCAAGTTATTAGCACGCAATTGCAGGGCTTGCATATTTTGCTTAGCGCCGCTCATTGCGAGAAACAGTGCGCGATCCATAAATTACTCCAAAAGTCTCTGTACAACGGAGTAAAAGCAAAAGTTATGCCATAGTTGAAATGTAGTTATTCATCAAACACTTAAGGTAACAGGCAAGATTTTAACTGACCGAAATGAAGAGCATTCATTCCCAGAGAGGCAATTTTTTGATCTATCCAGCGGCAACAGCGGCAAGGGCGAGATCAAAGCATGCCCAACCCAAATTGAGGAAAATTCAGGTTGGGCATCAGATGAATGTCATGATGTCATCAGGTGAAAAAGCATCAGCTCGTTACACCTGATAAAACAGATTATCGGACTAATGCTCTAGCGAATCTGCAGGATATTTTGTTGTAGCTGGTTGTGAACTTCTAGCGCACGTGAGTTGGCTTGGAAGTTACGCTGGGCTGAAATCAGATCCACCAGCTCTTGAGTCATATCAATGTTTGATTGCTCTAGCATACCGTTATTTACTGTACCGAAAGAGCCCTTGTTTGACTCGCCCCAGATCTTATCTCCAGAGAACTGAGTTGAATCCCACTGGGTACCACCTTTCTTATCCAGACCTTGCTCATTAGGAACACGCACGAGTGCAACACGACCTAAAGTGACGTTTTCACCGTTAGAATAGGTACCCAACACACTACCGTTTTCATCAAAGTCAATCTTTGTCAGGAAACCTGTTGTTGCGCCATCTTCATCAAACTTAGTTAGTTCAAATGGTGCAGCAAACTGAGTTGCTGAGTCCAAACCAAAGTTTAGGGTCTGAGCAGGATCGGCACCGTTAAGATCGACAGGTGTGCCATTAGTTGCCGGATCCCCAAGCGCAACAGAAGTAATTGGTTGGCCATTATTCAAGCTTGCCAAAGTACCATCATTGTTAAATCGCATGGTATGGCCAACGTGACCGCCAGGAGTGGTCGCATCACCATTTGCAACGTTTAACGGTTTCTCGCCCGTTTTATCTGTTACGGTATAGTAGGTTTGCCATGTGTTAGGCTGAGTCTGATCTTTTAAGTAATATGTAGTCAACTTATAAGATTGGCCCATCGAGTCGTAAATTGTCGATGACGTTGAACGGTTATATGTATCCGGGTCTGAGAAATCAAACTGAGTTGGATCTTTAAGGTCACCATTTGCTGGTAAGTTTACCCCAACTTCAATATTTGCAGTCTGCTTCGGTTTACCGAATTCAGCCGGAATATTGATTGGTTGCGGTTCATAAGATGAAACTTCACCTGACTCAGGGTTTACTTGGTAGCCAAGCAAAAACTCATCATTCGCCGTCACCATGTAGTTGTCTTTATTTAAATGAAATGCACCATTACGTGTCATTTCATTTTGTTGAGGGATCAAACGATCTTTTGCTACTGCAAAAAAACCTGTACCCGACACGCGCAAGTCCATTGGGTTATTAGTATAAACACTTGAACCCTCGTGGAACTGCTGAGCAACTTGGTTTGCTTGAACACCACCACCTGGTGTGGTTTTAGCATTGGTAAATAACGAGTTAGAATATACATCACTAAACTCTGCACGAGACTCTTTAAAGCCGTAGGTGTTCGCGTTAGCGATGTTATTACTGGTTGTGTTTAGGTCCAGCTGAGCTGAAGATAAACCACTTAAAGATACATATGACATTTCAAAATCTCCTAATCTGGCTAACGCTCAATTACGCCTTGCCTACCTCTAGTACTTCAGCAAGTCGAACTGGCGATTCAAAGCCAGCCAGGTTGAGCAGTACGTTACCATCGCCTTTACCTAGCAATACACTGTTTACGTTTGCGTATGTTGATACCGGAAACTCTTGCGACTCTCCTTCAACCAACCCAGACGCTTTGACATTGTATTTTCCAGCAGGCAATGGGTTACCGTTTTCATCATTTCCGTCCCAAACCACGCGTGTGTCTCCAGCGGGCTTCGCACCAACTTCAAAGGTACGAACCAATTGGCCAGCTTGATTCTCGACACGGACAAATAAGTTATCCAGCGCTTGAGGAAGCTTAACCATCGCTGCCATTGCAGCATCCTCTGTTTTCACACCAGCGGCACCAGGAACCAAAACATCACGCCCAACTAATGAAGAAGCTTGTAACGCTTGGTTAGAAGTCATTGACGAGTTCAAGCTCTCAAACTGAGAGTTCATCTTGCCGATACCATCTACGGTCGCAAATGAAGCCATTTGCGCAATCATCTGATCGTTGCTAACCGGCTTAAAAGGGTCCTGCTGAGAAAGCTGCTTGGTCAACAGGGATAAGAAATCTTCTTGTTTAAGATCCTGCTTACCTGTTGTTTCATCGGGCTTTTTGTTCTCTTGTAGACTCTTAAGCTGATCAACATAGGACAAGCCGCTTTGACCAACGTTGTTAAATCCGGCCATACGCTACCCCCTTATCCTTATTGACCCATCTGCAGCGTACGCAGCAGCATTTGTTTGCCTGAATCAGCTACTTGCACGTTCGTTTGGTACGCACGAGAAGCAGAGATCATATTTGCCATTTCTTCCATCACATTAACGTTTGGCTTGTAGATATAGCCTTCGTCATTTGCAAGTGGATGATCAGGGTTATACTCCGCATTGAGAGGTTTATCGCTTTCAACAATACCCAAAACTTGAACAGGTACTGTATCACCGCCTCGCAACGCATTACTTAACTCGGCACCAAAGACAGCGTGACGGGCTTTGTAAGTATCTTTTGCTGAACTACTTACACTGTCCGCGTTGGCTAAATTACTCGAAGTTGTATTTAGACGAACAGACTCAGCGCTCATTGCAGAACCTGTTACATTGAAAACGTTAAATAAGCTCATCTAAATTATTCCCCTTTGATTGCCTTGGTTAAGTTCTTAAATTTACTACCTAAAAATTCGAGTGATGCTTGGTGTCGGATTTGGTTCTGCATAAACAAGTTACGCTCTAAATCCAAATCAACCGTATTGCCATCGCCCGTATCTGGCTGAGTAGGTAAACGATATAGCTTGTCCCCGACCAACGTTGTAGTGGCAGGAATGTGCCGACCATCTGTGCGGCTAAGACCAATGCTTGCCCCAGAAGTTGCCGCCTGCAATTCCTTAGCAAAGTCTAGACCTCTTGATTTATACCCAGGCGTGTTAGCTTGCGCGATATTGGTGGAAATCACCTCAGCGTTGCGCTCACGTACACCCACCGTGTATTGGTGGATGCCTAGTGCATTGTCAAAAGATATAGCCATGTTTGCCTCTACATTAAGAACTGACCGTTATTGATAACTAAAAAGCAATTAACGTGCCAAAAATAAAACATGCCATTTTGCCGCTTAGGTTATCGACGTAAAGGATTGCAATAAGCAAGCCAAAGTGAATGATGAAGTGTCATATCAAGTCAGTTATACCAATTCCGTTAATTAGATGTTCAAAAAATTGCGCCGGTAAAATCGCTTAGAACAAGGCAAAGATTGCAGCTAGCTAGTTACTCTACCTACAAAATCTTTAACACCGTTATAAGTGATTTTAACCAGCAAGAATGAGCAGATAATTGATGGAATTGGTATTAATCACCTGACTCACTAAAAGAATACACCGTATGCTCAGATACAGGCAAAAGTACCTTAGCCAAAAATGCAGAAAAGAAATGAAAAACTGAAGAGGGGAAGACGCTAGAAAAAGAAAAGCCTGACATAAAGTCAGGCTTGATAAATATTAAAGCAGTCCGCTATTTTAGTTTGTAAATGATGCCTGGATTACAACGCACCATTTCAAAACGATCTGTTAATCCAGTTAACGACTCTGACGCACCAAGCAACAAGTAGCCTCCTGGATTCAAGCTATTTGCCATTTGGTTCAGCACCTTAGACTTCATCTCTGGAGAGAAGTAAATAAGTACATTACGACAAAAGATAATGTCAAACTTACCAAGTAAGGCGTAGCTATCCATTAAGTTTTGTGGGCGGAAGTTGACAAGTCGCTTAACGTTGTCTTTGACCTTCATGCGGCCATCGCCCGCATCTTCAAAGAAATTACGACGTCGCTCTGGTGAGAGTCCTCGTCCCAAAGCCAAGTTGTCATATACGCCTGTACGGCACATATCAAGCATGCTTGCTGAAATGTCGGTTGCTGTAATAGAAACGCTAGGCAACAAACCAGGTTTACGCTGTTGAGTTTCCAATATTGTCATCGCCATTGAGTAAGGCTCTTGACCTGATGAGCTTGCTGCTGACCAGATTTTAATTGGACGTTTGTTCGCCGCCACTTCAGGCAATAATTTGTCAGCTAAAACCGTGAACGGGTAAGTATCTCTGAACCACAATGTCTCGTTGGTTGTCATGGCATCTACAGCAGCAACACGTAATTCACGATTACGTCCAGTCACTACATCACGAAGCAGATCAGAAAGTGACGCTAGCTTGAACTTTGTCACCAAAGGGCTCAAACGACTACGCACTAGATACTGCTTACTGTCACCTAAAACAATACCGCATTGTGATTCTAGAAAACGGCTAAAGTCACGATACTCTTGATCACTGATTGTAATAGCAGTCATTAATGTCTCTTTTACTTAGTTAAAGCAGATTTAACCGCGTTACCTAATTCGTCCGGGTTAAATTTCGCAATGAACGAGTTTGCGCCAACACGCTCAACCATTGCTTGGTTGAATACCCCACTTAAGGAAGAGTGGAGGATTACATATAGATCTTTAAGATCAGCATTGCGACGAATTTCAGCAGTTAGCGTATAGCCATCCATTTCAGGCATTTCAATATCAGAAATAACTAAAGATATTTGATCGTAAATACTGCCCTGCTGAGCCATCTCAAGCAACTTATTATACGCTTCTTTGCCATCTTTAACTGATACGACTTCAAATCCAATTGAAGTAATTGCTCGTTCAACCTGTTTACGCGCCACGGTTGAATCATCTGCAATTAAGATTCGACGCACAATTGGCTTATCTTGCTCTACTTGAGCAATCTCTTCACCGATAGTGCTATCCATTGTTTCATCAACAGGCGCAATCTCAGCAAGAATCTTCTCAACATCAAGAATTTCAACCAACTCATTATCAATATTGGTTACAGCCGTTAGATAGTTTGCCTTACCTGCACCGTCAGGTGGTGGCAAAATAGCTTCCCAGTGCATGTTGATGATTCGCTCTACTGAAGTCACCAAAAATGCCTGGATCGTGCGGTTAAATTCTGCAATAACAACAAAACATTTTTCGATGTCTGTTGTTGGTCGACCGCCGATAGCCAAACTCAAATCAATAACCGACACTGTATGGCCACGGATATGAGCGACACCTTTAACTAGCGGGTGTAGGTTTGGCATAGAAGTCAACTTAGGGCATTGTAGTACTTCTTTTACTTTAAATACGTTGATGCCGTAACGCTGTCGTCCCATTAGCCGAAAGGTCAATAGCTCCAATCGGTTTTGGCCGACGAGTTGCGTACGTTGATTCACCGAATCAAGAATCCCCGTCATATGCTCATCTCCATCTCAAACTTTTTGGTTTTAAATGATACTCTACATCTGGCAGCACGATACCAAAAAAAACAGTATGGCGTATTTTAATACTAGTTGGATACCAATTTCTATGAATGTATGTAGAGTGTTCTATACAAATCTCGCTAAGTCTATCGGCATTTTACTCATTATGTTTAGTTTTTTTGCGCATTCAGCGACAGAAAATCAGATCGAGCAGATAAAAGTAGCAGCAGAAAACCATATTCTAACCACGGTTCCCCATCCTGAGGGAGGGAATTTAAGTGTCAATGCAGCAAATATTGATCAACGTATCAAAGCCACAGACTGTCCCGAGCCACTAACAACGTCAGCATCTTCGACAAGCAGTACTAGAAGCAATATCAACGTTCTCGTTGAGTGCCCTATTGATGACTGGAAAGTGTACGTTCCCGTTCGATTATCTGTTTCGATACCAATGGTGGTGTCTGCTCGTCCTTTAGCACGGGGGGAAATGATCTCTTTATCGGATGTTAGGATCACAATGATCGAACTCCAGAGATTTAGGAAAGAAGGCTTTTCTGAACCTAGCCAAGTTGTCGGTGCAAAACTAAAGCGTAATGTTCGCTTAGGGGACGTTGTAGAACGAAACGATATCTGTGTGGTATGCCGTAATGAAAAGGTGACCATTCGAGCGATAAAATCAGGAATGACGATCACCACTCAAGGGACTTCACTGCAAGATGGCGGGACTGGAGATCAAGTGAGAGTGAAAAACGATAAGTCTCAGCGTATAATTGAGGGAATAGTAACGGGAGCAGCAGAAATAACGGTTACATTTTAGACCAAAATCTGACACTATCCCTTAGCAATAAATCGTGTAAATAAAACACGAAAAAAAGCTAAAGTTTTACACGTTCTGGTCGATAGTTTGGATACCAATACTACGACATGACTAAAAGGTTGATATATGGCAGGTATAGACAACATACGTTCTGGGCAAATAATGACGACAACAAGTCGTTCGCCAGCACGTAGCGATTCTAGTACCACCACAAGTACAGAATCGAAAAAATCTACTGTGGCTCAAGACGCAGTATCGCTTAGCAAACAAGGCAAAGCCGTAAGCCAAATGCATCAAGATCTTGCCGCTTCACCTGCGTACGATAGTGCAAAGGTTGCTGCAATTAAAGATGCTATTGCTAATGGCTCATACAAAGTTGATCCAGAGAAGTTAGCCGATAATATGATCAGGTTTGAAAATGAGCTAAAAACCGAAGGTTAATTGGCTTAGTTTGTAAGGTAACTCCAATATGGCAGCACTCGTCGATTTGGTTAATTTCCAACTTGAGAACGCGAAAGCATTGTCTCAAGTACTACAGCAAGAAACACGTGCGATTGCATCTCGTGTGTCTGCTGATATCGAAAAAGTTGCCAGAGAAAAGATGACACTCATTGATCAACTTCGTACAACCGATCAGCGTATTGCCTCTCACCCGCATGTCAATCAACTTACCGAAGACGAACAACTAAGCCAAACCGTCAAGCAAATACAGTCGATAGTCCTAGACTGCCAACAAGTGAACCACGTAAATGGCGAATCTCTTAACCGGGCTCAGTCTAGCTACAATAAGCTTAATAACATGCTTCAACGTACCCACGGTAAAGTCGGTATGACTTACAATGCCGGAGGTAAGACTCACACAATCTCCACTCTGGGCACCAATATCAAAGCCTAAGCCACCCTAGAATTTACCTAGCCAATGGCTACAACAACTCAGAATGTCGCCCATAAAAAAGCGACCGATTGTTGCCAATCAGCCGCCCACAAAGATTATCGGGTTAACAAAGCTTAGTTCGATTAGAACAATGTCTGCTGACGCTTCTCCGGAACTTGTTGAACTTCTCCATAATCACGCAGCTTGTCCATCTTACGAATATCAAGACGAAGCTCTGTTACGTAACTATCTTCAACCAAGTAACTACGCACAACTTCGGCACCACGAATAACGCCATCAACCGCACCTGACGTGCTCTCTATACCCAGTCGTTGATCTTCAAGCTCAGCACGACCACTCACACGCATGCCATAAACCTGTTCTGCAAGCTCACGATACGCATCGATTTTGGAGGCACGCATCGCACGAACGCGTTTTTCTTCAATAGTACGTCCTGTTTGCTCACTAATGCTTGCGTAACCGACCGCTACTAAAATTTCATCTTGACGCATTTGCTGCAAAGGTTGGCAACCCACTAACACGAGCGTCGCAATAATAAATAATAATTTCTTCATTTTCGTATCCTACGGGCGGAGAATCACAGTGTACGGCTGACGAATAGTTGGGTCAGAACGGATAAGAACGCCATCTTGTGTACGAATACTGTTTAATGTATCCAAATCGCGACCAATACGGTCAGCAGGCAAGAACCCTTGAGCCGTTGCTACTACAACACGGCTTTGCATCCCCACAACACGTGCATTAACTAATACACCGCCCTCTTGGCGCAGCATTGTGCCGGTTAGCACATACTGAATTTGCTGCTCTTGCGCGAGATCTTGCCAATCTCGACTAAGTGCGAAATCCCCTTGTTGAGTCACTTGAATCGAACCCGTTGTTTTGAAATCGACTACTTTAAAACCACGACGTTGAAATTGGTGAATAAAGCCTTCTGATACCGAATTGCCCAGCCAATTAGTTGCATCCATATTTTGTAGATCGACAAATGAAGTAATAGCAATTGGCGTTCGTGATGAAACCGCCACATTTGATACCATTAAATCCTCTGTCATGCTTTCGATAAAAAAGTCCATCGTATGGCGAGGGCTATCCATCAACATGAATTGGCTACCAGAATATGGTTCTTTACCATTATATATAGGTGCATATGCGCACGATGTTAACAATGTCATCATCGATATAGCAATAAGCCATCTCTTCATGGTTTTGTTCTCCAGATAATCTTGGGTGTCACTGTTCTCTGCCACTTCATTTAAAAATAAATGTATTATTGGAACAGTCTTTGCTTTTCTTCTGTTTGCTGAACTAAAGAAAAACCACCAAACGTTACTGAAATTGTTAAAGCAATATTTATACCTGAACGGTCAAACACAATGAAAAAAATAGTTTTAAGCCTAATATCAACCGCTTTTATCTTGATCATGCCATTTCGAGCTATTGCGTCTTGGTATGAAGTAACAGGCGTTGCCACGATCGTTTCTTCTGAAGATGCGGCTAGATTGCACGCATTGGAGGACGCCCTATTTAAAGCCGTCAACTTTTCTGGCGCAGACATCGGTAGTATTAGTAATTTAATGCCTTTGTTAGAAGAGAGTCGCAAAGAGTATCAATTCACAAACCATGAAGTACGCTACATATTGGTGGAATCAGAGCGTAAACGTGGTGGCAAGATGGAACTAAAGATCCGCGTCGATATCTATCCATCGGCAACGGGTTGCCACGTTGATCAATACAAAAAAACGGTACTGGTAGGTAATATTGATGTCGCTTCCCCGCAACAAGCGGTCATGGGACAGATCTATCGTGTCGGTGATGATTTCAGTCATGTTGTGAATCGACAACTCGCTCAAACATCACGTAGCTTTGTTTCTGTAGGCACAACCGACTATGCCATCGATAAGAATTACCCAGAGCGCATAAAAATGATCGCTCAAGATACTGGCTCACAATACATCATTGGCGGCGTTATTACCGATTTGACTGCCACTGTTGAGTCAAAGCTGTTAAAAGACGATATCATCAATCGTCAGTTTGCTTTAGAAATGCAAGTCTATGATGGTAAAACTGGGCATGAAGTTTATAACAAGAATTACCGCGAAGTAGCAAAATGGCCATTTGCTAAAACAAGCCAAGTAGATACACGAAGCGCACGCTTCTGGGCATCAACTTATGGTGAAATGATGCTACGTGTTAGCCGCAACATAATGTTGGATCTGGAATCAGAGCTTTCGTGCAAAATTACACTTCCTGAAGTGGTTGCGGTATTTGGCAACACAGTGACAATGGATCTTGGCCGGATACACGGCGTACAAGAAGGTGACAAGTTACAATTGTGGCACACAGCATCTTTCATCGACCAAAATGGATTACCACGTAACAAGGTCTCTCAGAGCGAAATAACCCTTACCGTCTCTCGCGTATACGAACATGAAGCAGAGTTGACGATTGATCAGCCGAATCTTGCCTCTAGCGTGCAAATTGGCGATGTAATGAACAAGTTGTTATAGCTGCACACATAAAGCATTGCCATATGCTTTCTTTTGAATATCATAGGTAACGCTTCATATATGATTACGCCCCCATGGCACAGCTGGATAGCGCAGTCCCCTCCTAAGGGACAGGTCGTAGGTTCGAATCCTACTGGGGGCGCCATCTCTGCCTTGGCTTTATGACAGAAAGCCAAGGCAATATACTCAAGTGACTTCAAGATGCAGAGTTCAGAGCATTGTCACTGACTCCCTGTTTACCGAAAGTAAGCAAGGAAAACAACGAAACGGAATAGCTAGCTCTTTCCAAATGGTTGCCTCGCCTTCAAACCAAGTCATTCTTGCTAAACCAAGCACCTCAAGGTTACTTGAGCATAAAACACCCATTTACCTCTATTGTTCGCCCTTTTTACTGTTAAGACCTAAACTTGTCGTAGAGAAATGTCATCTCTTTGCAGTTTTATGTTTTATTACTTTAACTATCCATAAGTTTTGCTTACCCTTTAGGTATTAATAAAAATATTATTTAGCAATATGTCTAAGAGCAATTTAATTACAAATACTGGACACCGCTTTATTTCAAAAGGCAAAACTGCCTTTAAAATTCATATCCATACCCCAGATGATACGGTCTTGCACCGCTCTGTGGGATTTATTCGTATTGGAGAAAAGAAAGGGCTCAAGAAGGCAATTAAGCTACGTAACGAGCTTGGGCGTGAAATGTGGGGCAAGTTTTGGCGCCGTCTATTGAAGGATCCCTACCTAATGACGAGGCTGCCGCATAGTGTCGAACCGAAAATTGTTCACAAACCGAACCCAACGTTAGAAGATCCAGACAACCGAGACACTTGCTACATTGCTAAATGGCGTGAATTTAACGATTCCGGCGAATACAAGTATAAGACCGTGGTTCGTTCGATTAACAAGTACGGAAAGCTCGCCGCTTATATGCAAACCAAAAAAGCATTGCTAGACGCACACAAGGATAACCTTGAGATCCTGATGTTTATGGGCCGACTTAACAGCATTGACCTAAAGTAACCGTTACTTTCTCTACGACTTGAGTATCTCATTCATATTAAAAAGCCCCAAAGAGCGAACTCTTTGGGGCTTTTATTTTTCAGCTTTCTAACGACTAGCGTTAGATTCGCGCTTATTGTTGAACTTGGTATTCAAACTCAGGAACAACGATTTCTACGCGACGGTTTTGTTCACGACCTTCACGAGTCTCGTTTGAAGCGATTGGGTTGTTCTCACCTTCGCCACGAGCGTGAATGCGTGAAGCATCGATGCCTTTTTCTACTAGCGCGTTCGCTACAGACTCTGCACGCTTCTCAGAAACTTTTTGGTTGTATGCTGCTGGACCAGAAGTGTCTGTGTAACCAATTACATCAACGTTTGCTTGTGGGTACTCGTTAAGGAATGCTACTAGGTTATCTAGTTTAGCTGCGCTCTCTGGTTTAAGAGTAGTGCTGTTTAGCGCAAAGCTACCAGTACCGATTGTTTGAGTTTCAAACGTTTTAGTTACAACAACTGGTGCAACAACTTCTTCTACTACTACTTCTTCTACGATTGGCTCTTCTTCAACAACAACTTCGTCGTTACCGCCAAACTTAAACGCAACGCCTAGAGTCGCAGAGTTACCCATTGCTTTCACTGAATCGTTGTTGATATCTGTGATTGTTTGGTATTCCGCACGTGCTGTTACGTTTTCGCTAACGTTGAATTCAACACCCGCTGCACCTAGGTAAGAGTAATCATCTTTACCATCTTTCATCATTAGGTAAGCGCCACCCACTTTACCGTAAAGAGCAATGTCTTCAGTGATTGGTAGACTGAATTTAGGAGCAAGAGTGATTGCTTCTACGTGACCACCGAAAGATGTTTGGTCGAAGTTACCTAGGTTGTCGAAGCCAGCTTCTACTGAGAAGTAGTCATTCATTTCGTAACCAACAAAAGCACCTAGAGTAGAGCCATCTTTGTCACAAGCTTGGCCAGCTACACAAGCGTCGTCCATCCAAGACTTACCCATCTTACCGCCCATGTATACTTCTGCGTGTGCTGCTGAAGCCATAAGTAAAGAAGCTGAAATTACCGCTGCTAGTTTTTTCATTATTGATTCCTCTAAAAGAAGTTCTTTTGTTTGTTAACGAAATGCACTGTCTTGGAGACGTTGTATTCCTATTCTTTTCTTCAGTTCCTTTGAGTTTGATACCGAAATAACTTCCAACTCAATGAGTAAAAGTCACTTGGGTATGTATCCTGTCCAGTGATGCATATCGCTGCTTCACTGACGGCGAGCACTATAACTCCAAGAAATCCGAAGACAAAACCCCAAACTGTCAATTTAATGTCATCGAAATACGCTAATTTATGTGATCCAGTGCACGTCATAGCCCACCACACAAGGACGCAAACGATTGCGCCAATAATTGGAATAGAATATCTAAAGCAAATTAATTTCTCATTTATGAGATGAATTTTGAGGAACTTTAGGAATTATCTCTAAGTTTCAGTAGTATATTTTGAATAGAAGCAGCCAAATTATATTTGTGTTAGCTATATTTTAATAAATAAAACTAATCAACTATTGAACACATTGGCGAAGAAATAGACGAACTTTCGTTCATTTTGATGAGAAAGTGGTGGTAGCTAGATAAAGGAAAACAAAAAAGCCGCGGTAATTTCCGCGGCTTTTCACTATTTCTTCAAGTAATTATGCGTTCGCTTCACGCTCTGCAATGAACTCAAGTGCCATCTTAATACGAGCAACACAACGTTCTTTACCAATCAGTTCCATTACTGCATCTACAGAAGGAGACTGACCACCGCCTGTTACTGCTACACGTAGTGGCATACCGATTTTGCCCATACCGATCTCTAGCTCTTCACATACTGCTGCGATAACGCCATCTTTGATGTTCGCAGTCGTCCACTCAGTTAGTGCTTCTGCTTTCGCTAGAGCAAGTTCTAGAGGCTCTTTAGCAACGCCACGTAGGTGTTTCTTCGCTGCGCCTGCTTCAAACTCAGAGAAATCTTCGTAGAAGTAACGAATTTGCTCCGCTAGCTCAACAAGTGTGTTGCAACGCTCACCAACAAGCTTGATCACTTCAGTGATCGCAGGGCCGTTAGTTACGTCTAGTTTTTGCTGATCTAGATGCCATTGTAGGTGCTCTGCAACGTACGCTGGATCTGAGTTCTTGATGTAATGGTTGTTCAACCATTGCAGTTTGTCAGTATTGAATGCAGACGCTGACTTAGATACTGCGTTTAGGCTAAATAGGTTGATCATTTCTTCTTGAGTGAAGATCTCTTGGTCACCATGAGACCAACCAAGACGTACCAAGTAGTTATTTAGTGCTGCCGGTAGGTAACCCATGTCGCGGTACTGCATTACAGATACAGCGCCGTGACGCTTAGACAGTTTCGCACCGTCATCACCTAGAATCATTGCACAGTGTGCGAATGTTGGTACTGGTGCACCTAGTGCTTCGTAGATGTTGATCTGACGAGGCGTGTTGTTGATGTGGTCTTCACCACGTACTACGTGAGTAATGCCCATATCCCAGTCATCAACAACTACACAGAAGTTGTACGTTGGAGAACCATCGGTACGACGGATGATAAGGTCATCCATTTGTGTGTTGCTGATTTCGATGCGGCCACGGATTTGGTCATCAAATACTACGCTGCCTTCTTTCGGGTTGCGGAAACGGATAACGCATGGTTCGCCATCTTTTGCCGCTTCGTTTGCCGCTTTAATTTTTGGATGGTTTGCATCGTAACGAGGCATTTCTTTGTTTGCTTCTTGCTCTGCACGAACTTCGTCTAGCAGCTCTTTAGATGCGTAGCATTTGTATGCTTTGTCTTCTGCAAGAAGTTTATCAACCATCTCGTTGTAACGGTCAAAACGTTGAGTTTGGAAGTAAGGACCTTCATTCCACTCAAGACCTAGCCACTCCATGCCTTCAAGAATTGCATCTACTGCTTCTTGAGAGTTACGCTCAAGGTCAGTGTCTTCGATACGTAGAACAAATTCACCACCTTGATTTTTTGCGTATAACCAAGAGTAAAGTGCAGTGCGCGCACCACCTACGTGAAGGTAGCCTGTTGGGCTTGGAGCAAAACGTGTTTTAACCGTCATTGTTTATTACCTTAATATTAAGACATTCGCTGACTAACTCAGCGCAACCTAAATTTTTGCGCGTTATTCTATCACTCCAAACTCGACAACTACAATTTATTCCCCGAAAACAATTCAAGCCCCTACATTGAGGGGCTTGTTCTTTTATGTAAGCTCAAAAATTATTTGATGCTCATTGGAATCACTAGAGTGACTTTCAAGTCGTTTTCGTCTTGGAAACCGTTTGAGTAACCAGTCCAGTTTGGCGCATCTGAGTCATTAACATAGCGTGTGTAGTACATCCCTAGATGAGCACCTTTCAAAGGACCACCTTGGATAGCGTAGTTAGCAAATACGCTGCCTGAGTATTCTACAAGTTCATCATAGCCTTTTGCTTCAGCACCAAATGCGTATACACCGTTAATACCCGCACTGAAACCTGGAGCACCTAGGTCTGAGAAATCACGACTCATTTGGCCAAAGAAGCCAATCTCACCATCGTGGTTGAAGTCAGAGCGGTTATTCCACCAGATATCATATGCACCATTCGAACCGCCGTATTGCTCTGTTAAACGGTAAGCAAAGTTACCTACGTTGCCACGAGTATCGCTTGAGTCTGCTGAAGTGTATGTACCTTCTAAACGGAAGCTGTATGCACCTACCGATTTAGAAGATAGGAATGCAGCTTGGAATGCCGTGCTATCGTACTGATCTTCATCATCCATAATGTAGACTTGAGGAGATAAGTACCAACCGTTTTCAGTGGTATGTTTGTACTTAATGTGCGCATTCTTACGAGGGCCATCAGTCAAACCTGCGTAAGCAATATCTAGCGATGAGTTTGGTGTTAGGTTGTAACGAGCACCGAACGAGTATGCGTCACCTGCATCTTTATTTTGTCCATCACGGAACTCGTAGCTCTTCTTAAACCAAGGAGCACGGTATTCAACGGCATAGACAAAACCAAGCGCTAGATCATCAAAGTTTGCCCCAATTTCACCACCAGTATACGTACCAGCAGCAAACGACCAGTTAACGCCCATCGCTGTTGGAACACTTGGTTGGAAGTAACCCGCTTTCGCCGTCACAGAGTCGCCAAACTTGAACTTTAATGCCGCAGTTTGGAATGCAGCTCCGTTGTCGGTACAGTCAGAATCCCAAGTGCCACTACAACCAGAAGAAGCCGTTGGGTTCATATCATATGGGTTATCTACCCCCCAGAAGTTCATTTCATGGTCTGGTGAAGCGTTATTCCACATATCAAATGTCGAGTACACGTTAAGGTCCAAACCAACGGTATCACTGATGTAACCAGAGCTAAAACCTAACGAAAGGTACATAGAACCATGATCTAGGTTTGGCTTCTTAGACGTTTGATTACCGTTAGAATCTACATCTGCACGAGTACGATCACGCATCCAAAAATTCAACGCACCGGTAACGGTAGACTCTTCAAAAAAGGCTGATGCTGCTGATGCATACTCAGGACCAACAGGATCGGCGGCCACCGCAACCCCACCAAACATGAAACTGGCTACTGCACTCGCAACCAAGCTTTTCTTTAGGTAAGACATTTTTAACCCCTATATTTTATTAGTTTTTCCATTTTCAAATTCGCTAACTAGGACAGGTATGGAATCTGAAACAACTTGTGGACGGAGCAAATATGACAAACTTTTTTCGCTTCAAAAAATGAAAGGCGAGGCAATCTGAGCCACTTCAAACTAACAAAAAGAAAAACAATATAAACAACTTAAAAACAAAGAGTTACCACAAGATATAAAGAAAAAAAAACGTCAAATACGTATTTGTTCACGCCATTTTTATAAAACTAACAGCATATTTGTGACTCACCGCTCCTGTATTTCACAATGATTAATGGAACTTTATAAAGAAAGAGAAAAAACCTTGATATGACTCGCAAGCATTTATCTCTATAAGTTCAGTTTTTAACCTAATTTTGACGTTATGAATTCAGCAATTGAATGCTTGACCTTCCCCTTGCAGGAAGGTTTATGCTCTGTACATTGCTATTATTGAGGACAAGTTATGTATCAGTTTGTTGTACCGATGTCAGGGCTTAACTGCATGGGCTGTGCGCGAAAAGTTGAGAAAGCTTTACATGCTAATCACAGTGTTGAGATCATCAATTTGTCCCCGACAATGGTTGAAGTGAAAACCGAATCCCCTCTTTCTTCTATTGTTGAATCGATCGAGTCATTGGGTTATCACGCCGGCCATCAATATCAATTTAACCTTGCAGGGTTAAGCTGTGGTGGATGCGTGAAGAAACTCTCTTCTTTATTAGAATCAAATCAAGACGTCATTACGTTTCAAGCGTCTACAACACAACTCGACATCACAACACTACTCTCAGAGCAGCAAGTGATTGATCTTGTGGCCACTCTCGGCTACACCGCCAGCCTTGATTCTATTGAAGTAGAAAAAGAAAGCTCACCGGAGACTGAACCCGTAGAAAAGCAGGCCAATATTGAACACACTCAACGGCCACCAAAAAGCATTCAATTGCAAATGTTGATTCAAGGCATGACCTGTGCAAGTTGCGTTTCTTCAGTAGAGAAAGCACTTACTAACGTAGAAGGCATTGAGAAAACACAAGTAAACCTTGCAGAGCAAAGTGCATTAGTGTTCGTCACTCAAGATACTGAAGACCTTCACCAAACGATTATTGAATCCATAAAACAAGCCGGCTACCAAGCAGAGATCCTGCAAGACGCAGCAACCCAACAAGAAAAACAAGCTGCTCAACAACTCGCCCAACAAAAACGCTTCAAGCTGGATGCCATTGCAGGCTTAGTTGTCGGTGCACCACTGATGCTTTGGGGTGTATTTGGCGGCAACATGATGATTCGCAATGCCAATGATCAACTGGCTTGGGGAGCGATAGGCATTCTATGTTTTTTATTACTTGCGACAGCAGGTAAGCACTTCTTTACTAACGCATGGTTAGCAGCCACTCACAAACGTGCAACTATGGACACTTTAGTCGCATTAGGTACTGGTGCGGCATGGTTCTATTCGATGCTTGTGGTGATTTTTCCTGAGTGGTTCCCAATCGCGTCACGCCATGTGTACTTTGAAGCCAGTGCGATGATCATCGGCCTGATTTCTCTTGGTCACTATATAGAAGCAAAAGCCAAAGCAAACACAACACGCTCTTTACAGGCATTGATTAATCTACAACCTCAGCAAGCGACTGTGATTACAGAACAAGGCGATCAACAAATTGCGGTTGAGCAAATCACGCTAGGTATGAAGCTGCGCATTAAACCAGGAGAGAAGGTACCTGTTGATGGAGTCGTGGTTCAAGGTGAATCTTACCTTGATGAATCCATGTTGACTGGTGAGCCAGTACCAGTATTAAAAATGAAAGATGCACAGGTATCTGCGGGCACATTAAATACTGATGGCGCATTAATCATTGAAGCCACAGGCATCGGTGCTAACACCATGCTAGCTAGAATCATTCGCATGGTACGCACGGCGCAAAGCAGTAAGCCTGCGATTGCCAAATTAGCAGACCAGATTTCATCGGTGTTTGTCCCTGTCGTTGTCGGGATCGCAGTCCTTGCTGCGTTGGTTTGGTTCGCTGTGGGCCCAGAGCCTAAAGCCAGTTACATGCTTGTCGTTACAACCACCGTGCTGATTATCGCCTGCCCTTGTGCGCTGGGGTTAGCAACGCCACTGTCGGTCACCGTTGGTGTCGGTAAAGCCGCGGAGCTTGGCATTTTGATCAAAGACGCTGACGCGCTGCAATTAGCAAGCAAAGTCGATACCGTTGTGTTTGACAAAACCGGCACGCTGACCCAAGGCAAACCAAGTGTGCAGCAAGTGTTTACTCACTCCTCCACCCAAGCGCAATTGTTAGCTTTGGCTTACGCAGCTGAACGTCAATCTGAGCACCCGCTCGCTAAAGCCGTGTGCGATTATGCTAAGCAACACAATACCAACAGTGTTGAATTGGACTCATTTGAGAATATCCGTGGCCGTGGTATCACCGCGACCTACCAAGCACAACCGTTATTCATTGGCTCATTGCAATTTATGCAAAACGAGCAGATTGATACCAGCCCAATGGAGCAAGCGATTCAAGATTGTGCAAACAACGCTTGGACACCCGTGGCAGTGGCGCTTAACAACGAACTGATTGGTTTAATTGCCATCGCTGATCCGATTAAATCTGATGCTAAACAAGCGGTGTCTGCATTAAAATCGCAGGGCATAAAAACCGTCATGCTCACGGGTGACAACCAACATGTCGCAAATGCGATCGGCAAAGAACTCGGCATTGATGAAGTCATTGCTCAGGTGATGCCCGATGAGAAAGCACAGCACATTAAACTGCTACAATCTAAAGGTCGAGTCGTTGCCATGATTGGCGATGGAATCAACGATGCCCCAGCTTTGGCCCTTGCCGATCTCGGGGTAGCGATGGGCAGTGGCAGCGATGTCGCCATCGAAAGCTCACAAATGACCGTTTTGAATACATCGCCAATGGCTGTAGTACATGCAATTGAGCTTTCACGCGCCACGCTAAAAAACATGAAACAGAACTTGTTTGGTGCCTTTATTTATAACTCGTTGGGTATTCCTATTGCCGCTGGCGTACTTTACCCGACGTTTGGTTTTTTGCTCAGCCCTGTTGTTGCTGGTGCAGCAATGGCGCTGTCTTCAATCACAGTCGTCAGTAATGCAAATCGACTACGACTGTTTACAATTAAGTAAGCGAACCTTCTTTTCGAGGATATTATGAAGTTGAAATTATTAACCTTTACTATGCTTGCTGCCACATCGGCTAACGTATTAGCCGCTGATGTCATCAACCACAAATCGCCATATTGCGGCTGCTGTGGCGAGTGGACTAAACACATGGAAGAGAACGGTTTCACTGTAGAAGAAAAGCTGCATGATGACATGAACGCCATCAAACGCGACTTAGGCATTAAAAACGAACAGCTTTATTCTTGCCACACGGCGGAGATTGACGGCTACGTATTTGAAGGGCACATCCCTGCAGCAGACATTAAAGCCTTCTTAGAAAATCCACCTCGCAATGCCAAAGGTCTTGCCGTTCCTGGAATGCCAATGGGCTCACCGGGTATGGAGTATGGTGACAAAAAAGACAGTTACGTTGTATACGCCTACAACGAAAAAGGCCAAGTATATGAGTACCGTCACCATCAAGGTAATGAGAAGTAACCGGTAGAGATGTGCTTCATGTTGCTTCTGAATTATTGTGAATATTCCTTTTATTAAGGCTTCGTTGTGTGACTGACTCTTGTGATTTATTGCGCTTAAATTCATAAAATACCGCTGCACCCCGTGCAATAAAAAGGACAATTTATGAAAGCACTTATCTATGACACGCTTGTTAGCCTTGCTAATCACGAACCCGAGCAACATGCGAAAATTCGCCAGAACTTATACGACCAACTCGATTTACCCTTCGATAAACAGCTAGCCCTATATGCTTGTGCACTTGGGCCAGCAAGTTCAGGAAAACTCGAGAGTAATCAGGTGATCAACAACGTTGTTGATAGTGCAGTAAAACTGCTAGAAATACCTGAACGTTAAGGTGCCTCCCGAATAAAGGTCCGCTATTCCCCTAGCGGACCTTTTTTGTCTGAATGCTTTATTTCCATCAAAAATCTACTCATTCTTGTTGGTTAAAATCACTTATAACGGTGTTAAAGATTTTGTAGGTAGAGCAACTAGCTAGCTGCAATCTTTGCCTTGTTCTAAGTGATTTTACCCGCGCTATTTTTTGAACATCCAATTAACGGAATTGGTATTCTCAAGATCCACAAACAAAAAAAACGGCCTCAACAATGTTAAGGCCGTAAGCTTACTGCATTTGGGCAATGCTAAGCTTTGATGTGCTCATAATGAATATGAACAACTAGGACTCATTAGAAACCGTAAGATGCACCAAATACGAATGCGTTGTTTGCGTTATCTGCTTGGTTACGGTACTCAAAGTAAGGTTGAACACCATTGCGTGTCCAAGTAGCGCGTAGCTCGTGATCCATCGTGTTGTCAGCGTCGCTGATCACGTATACGTTGTTGTAGCTTACCGCTAGATCTTCATTCACTACGTAACCAATACGGTTGTCAAAGCGAGTTTGGTCATCAGCTTTGCTGTCTTCCATTGCGTGGTAACGAGTACGGTTACTGATTGAAATACCGTTATCGAAGTTGTAACCGATTTTTACTAGAGGACGGTACTGAACTGTCTCACCATTGTTTAGCAAGTGGTGGTAACCCACAGCAACCCAAAGGTTGTCATTAATGTTGTAGCTTTGCTCAATACCAAGCGTAATGTATGGAGAGTTACCTAGACCTGTATCTTGGATCAAGTCATTGTCGTATTTACCAAGTGAGATGCCATCAAACTCAGTTAGTAGAGTTGTGCCAGAATCAAACGTATGGCCAGCTTCAAGTGTTGAAGTCGCGTTAGGTTGGAAGTCCGAGTGGAACTGAACGTTACCTGTTACGTAAGAAGAACCCGCGAAAGCGCTAGAAGCGAAAACAAGAGAAAGTGCACTTAGAGCGAAAACATTTTTCATAATTACTGCCTTTGTGTTTTGGGGCGGCTGCATGGGTCTTCACTGACCTTAAACCGCACTTTTTTAGGGAGTCTCCCTGACGACGGCAATACTGCTTGATTTAATTCGCCTTGAAAAATAATTAAAAAGAAAAGGTGATCGAGTTCAAACCAAAAAGAAACAATGCTAAAAATCGAATTTAAAAACAGCTATTTATGGAAAACATAAAAATAGATAAACAAAACAAAATGTGATTTCACGCAGAAAAAACTGACCGTAACAAGACCAAGTAGTTACTGAGATCACACTTCAATATCGATTCTAAAAAAACAACTTATTTATCTTTGAAAAATAATTAGACATTGATCACACTTATTTTCTGCTGTGAAATAAATAAAGCCCTCAACATAGGTTGAGGGCTTTGAGTAAGGAACAATGATTTTAGTGAATGATTAGTAGAATTACTTCACGCTGGTCACACGACTCACTTTTTCACCAGTCGCAGATAGAGAGCGGATAAATACTTCACCTTTCACATTTGGACGAGCATTGTCTGCGTAAGTTAGCCAGTTCTTGCCGTCTAAAGAGTACTGAAGCTTCACGCCAGGGAACTGTACGTTCATTGCTAGCTTGCCATCTTCTACTTTCGCACCTGGTACAGGTAGGCGGTAGTCGATACCTGATTTCTCTAGCTTAGCCAGTTCACGTTGGCCAAGTACGTTTGCAAAGCGGTTGTAGTCTTGGTTTAGCGATGTTTTATCAACTAGGTTAGAGTTTTGCGAGTACTCAACACCCACTTTATAGTCGTTTTCCCAATCTGCACGGTGCCATGCACGCTCAGCTGCAGCTAGTACGCGAGGGAATACCATGTACTCGTATTGCTCGTCGTTACGTACTGTCTCGGACCAAAGTTGTGCAGATAGGCCGTAGAAAGGTTTCGCTTCGATTTCACCTTTACCAGTAAAGCCATTGCCATCGCGATCTACAGACGTTTCTGCGTTTTGAGGCATATTCTCTGGTGCAAAGCCAAACATCTTACGAGTATCCGTTGCACGTGTTGCCCAGTAGTAACCACGCTCTTTCGGGTCAACTTCGTATGGCATATCCATGTACACGTAGTCTGGGTTAGAAACAATCACGTCGTAGCCTTTCTTAGACCACTCGTACACTGACGAAGTACCGCCCCAGTAAAGAACGTCCCAGAAGTTTACGCGAGTATTTTCTGTAGCGAACGCTTTCTCGCCGTCGCTGTATTTCAAACCATCTTGCCAAGCTTGGAAGTTTGGAATGCCTTTCTCAGCAACAATCTTCGACACTTCTTCTGCGAAGTGGCTTGGTAGGTGAGCAAAGTCACTAACTGTGCCATCTGTAATTAGCGTCTGACATTGTGGAGACTGTGCAAACGGCTTGTCTTGTTTAGACAGGTCAATCGTGCCTTTCCAGCTTACTTTGTCTTCTGCGTTAACGTCTTGGAAACCAGCACCTAGCTTGATGTTCTTCGCTTCGTCACCACCGAAGTGCCAAGTTGTTAGCGGAGCGCCAGCTTCTTGGTGCATTGCTGCTACTTCTGAAATCACCTTATCCACAAAGCGAGTTGAAGATTCCATACATGGGTTGATGAAGCTTTGCTTGTTGTAGAACTGAACCGTCGTTACGTTCGATGTATCTTGAGGATCCATCAGACGGTATTCGTTCGCTTCAGCTTCTTTACCTTCTTCCATTAGGCGGTCGTAACGAGCTTCCATTGATACTACTGCTGCACGAGCGTGAGCTGGCATATCGATTTCTGGAATCACTTCAATGTTACGTGCTTTCGCATATTTCAGGATTTCCACGTAGTCTGCTTTGCTGAAGTAGCCAGAGCCAAAGTTATCTGTAGTTGGACCAGAGCCAAGCTGAGGCAGTAAACAGCTTTTCTCTTGTGTATCAAAACAACGATTAGCGCCCACTTCTGTCAGCTCAGGCAGACCCGGGATTTCCAAACGCCAACCCTCATCATCGGTTAGGTGAAGGTGTAGTTTGTTCATCTTGTACGCTGCCATTTGGTCTAGCGTAGCAAGGATTGCGTCTTTAGAGTGGAAGTTACGAGCCACATCCACCATCACACCGCGGTAATCAAAGCGAGGTGCATCTTGAATAGACAGTTGTGGTAGAGAATTAGCATTTTGGCTATCTATCAGGCCAAAGATAGATTGTACCGCATAAAACGCACCGGCTTGGTCGAACGCTTTAATTACAATACCATCGCCTTTGATGCTCATATCATAAGCACCAGACTTTGCTAATTCACCGGTGAAGTCTGCAGGAACTAGCGTGATGCTAACTGGAACATCACCACGGACATCCACACCTACCACTTCTGCACGTTCTTGAATGGCTGCAAATTGAGCCGCATCGAATGCGTCTTTAGGCAGCGCAATACCCGCCGCGATATCTACTTTACCTTTACCCGCTTCAACGTGCATCGGTGTTGGTAGTAACGTGGTTGATACGTCTTGTTTTGCTAGGTCTTCGTTCTTCTCGAAACGAGACACAGCGTTTGCAAATACATTGTTGTCGTCTGGTGTACGTTTTAGGTTATTACCTTCAAGACCCGTCACAAAAGACGCAACATCTTCAGTATTTAGAGAAGCGATCATCTTCGGCTCTGCATTTGGTGCAGCAACAAACGCGCCTGGCATGAAGTCAGTTTCAAATAGTTGCCAGTATTCACCAACCAATGGTAGAACAACCTCTTCACCGGCCGCAAAGCCATCAAACTTATCTGTCGGTTCTAATTTATGTAGGTCACCCGTTACACGAGAGATTTTGAACTGCTCGTTGTCGACATCCAGAATCAGACGAATGCTGTGGAAATAGATAGCCCAATCTTTTGAGTCAACCGCTTCGCCCTGGTTAATCAGCGTCATGTTTACTTTGTTACAAGACGCCCACTCAGCACCCATGTCTTGACATGCAAGACCTTCATTTGCACCGTGGTTAGTCAACACTTCATATTGAATATCAAGGTTGTCAGCCAATGAGTTTACAACTTGTTGCTCAGAGTTTTGTAGTGAAGAGCAACCTGCCAATGTAGCGATAACAGAAGCAGCAATCAGACTATGTTTCAACATCTTACTTTCCCCAAAAAGTCAGTGGTTCAAAACGACATTTATCAAAAATGGTGAGCACCTAAATGCGAGGCGCTTAACAGTTGCATTCAACATACAAGTAGTTATTTCTAGGCGTAAAATTAATGGAACTAATAAGTGATCTAGCTCAAATTCAGGTTGAGGATGAAAAATATAAACATCTTAAATTCAATAAGTTAGATAACACGTCAAAATCGAATAACTTTTTTTGACGTGTTTGTTGCGATCTCAATCACGAATATTGATGGGGTTCGACTGGTTTTATAGGGTTTTGATCACTATTGGTTATTAAGTGAACCATTAACAACAAACTCAATTGAAACACTTTCGTGAATTAACTCTCACTTCTTCGCCGTTAAAACTCGTCAATATTTTTAAAAATGACGATTTTGCCGAACCGTGTTATAGATAAGGTGCATATTGAATTCGAGGAGCAAAATATGTTTCGACTCTTGTCTGTGATGTCATCTCTGATCGTCTTTTTTACTTCTTATTCGGTTCAAGCCGAGCCACAACATTGGCTAGCCAAGAAAGGCAATACGGAATACATGATTCTTGGCTCCGTTCATGTGGGTGACAAAACCATGTACCCACTGCCAAAAACGGTGACTGACTTCCTCAAAAACAGTGATGGCTTAATCATCGAAGCCGATGTTCGACATACTGAAGGGGTCACTTACCCAAAAAGCATCTTTCTCGCCAAAGATGTCTTAAATAGTGCGCAACGCAAACATCTTGCTGAAATCGCGGCAGACCTCGGTTTGCAAGAATCACAACTACTCAATTCTCCCCCTTGGTCTGCGGCATTAACGATTCAACTGTTACTGATGAACAAATTGGGATACGCATCGGATCAAGGTGTCGATATGCACTTGATTAATATCGCTGACAAAAAACATGTTCCCGTACTTCCACTAGAAACGGTTCAGTTTCAAGTAGATTTAATTGCTGGACAAAAAGACGGTGGCAAAGAACTGTTGCTTTCTTCTATTGAAGAATACGACGGCGGTGAGAAGTTAGTGCAGTGCTTAATCGATAGTTGGAAGAGCGGTGATGGTAGCACATTAGAAGAAGCGTCCATGACTGACCAATCAAGTGATGAGTTTAATCAAGCTTTCTTGTATGACCGTAACCGAGATTGGGCTGAAAAGCTTGACTCAGGAAGTGTCCTACCACAAAAGGCAGGGCAATACGCTGTTGTAGTTGGCAGTTTGCACTTGGTTGGCCACGATAACCTTATCGAACTACTCAAAAAACGCGGCTTTCGTGTTGAATCATTAGGTGACACCCAAAAAGTAAATTGTGATATTTAAACCGACTCACTTGTGATTGACTGCGTCAGATTATTTATAAATTTAGTGGGCGTTGCTTTCACAAGTCACAGAAAATGATAAGGTTACATTCACCAAAAGTATAAACACACTCAAATATTTACCCAAGTAGCCTTATGAGATGCATGGTTTAGCAAGATAACTCGGAAAGTTAAGGCTATAACACGGCTTGGTATTCTTTGCTCTAGTATCAGTGGCGATGCTCTGAGCCCTGCATTATAAAAACTATTTGGGTAAAGTAAGAATCTATATGAATACTAAAAACAGAATCTACCTATGCCTTAGCTGCGCATTAATTTCTTCGCCCATTGCCTATGCAAAGCCTTCTTGCAACATCGAGAGTATTCAATCAGTCGATATCACACCAGAAACAAAAGCTAGCGTGTTGGAAAAAGAAGACGGTCAATTATTGATCACCAAAAAAGCCATGACACGCTGTGCAAACATTACTTTCACTACCGCTCATACTCGTAATCGCATCGCTCATATGATGGTTCAGAGTTTTGAAGCCACATTCTTTGATGGCCAACAAGCGACGTCTCATTCTGTTGTTTTCGATGAGGATGACCTAAAAGCGGGTTACATCAAGATTGGCCCAAACCATCCTAAGAGCGCCTTCGTTTGCTTTACTACATCAGAGACACCAATTAAAGATATTACTTGTGATGTGAAGTAACGGGATTCGGGATTCGATTGGACTGGCATTCCAGCCCCCGCCCTCTTACTTCACGCAGCATTGCAGCTTTACCAGCCTCAAATGCAAAAAAGCCGTAGCATTTCTGCTACGGCTTTCTCTAATGTGGTCGGTGAAGAGCCATATTCTAACTTCAGGCGAACCCCATTTGGTTCAATACTATCAAAGTCTAAATTTGCTGCCGCTGAAACGACGAAAGCCTGCTCATTGAGCAGGCTTTCTAAATGTGGTCGGTGAAGAGGGATTCGAACCCCCGACCCTCTGGTCCCAAACCAGATGCGCTACCAAGCTGCGCTATTCACCGAGATGTTTAACTGAGGACTTATCCCCGTCAACGGATGCGTATATTACGGATTCTCTGCAGAGACGCAAGTGCTTTTTCAAAAAAAACGTAATGTCTTAATTCGTTTGATTATTTACTAAACACTAGCACGTAAAATGTGACTAAGAACTCACAATAAAACACACTTTATTAACCTTGGCAACATAATTGATCCAGATCAGTGTGCAAAAAAACACCACCAATTACCGTAGTCCTCGTCGGAAATATCTTGGAGGAAACATATGGACTTTTGGCTTGATCTCCTATTTGGTAATGCGGTGGGACTATCGTCAATGATAGTAATCTTTGGGGCAATTGGTCTGATGTTATTTTACGGCGGTTTCTTCATTTACAAGGTTATGAACGACAAATCTCCTCACTAGATCTCGCTTAGCTCTAGAAACGCTTTGCACCGGAGTTGGTTATTTGCCTGCTCCGGTTTTTTATTTGATCTCAATGCACTACTCCTTGATATAATCTTACTATTCCTACCCTGTTCTTTATGAGATTGCCGTTATGTCTCAAGACGACGATTTTGATCTGTTCCAACAGATGATGGGCGATGTAAAGCCTATCGACCACGACACTGCTGAGCATAAAAAAGTGCATCAAGTAACGGATGCTCAATTAGCGAAACGCGAAGCTGCAATTTGGCTCACTGAAGACGATCCTGAGTACTTGTCGATTGACCATGCAGAAATGCTCAAACCTGATGACTTTATCGAGTTCAAGCGCGATGGTGTACAAGATGGCGTATACCGCAAACTGCGCCTTGGAAAATACCCAATACAAGCTCGACTTGATCTGCACCGTAAGACTCTCAAAGAAGCACGCGATGAAGTCGTTAAATTCCTCAAACAATGTATCGAGATGGACATCCGAACGGTAGTAATCGTACACGGTCGCGGAGAACGCTCTAATCCACCAGCATTAATGAAGAGCTTTGTCAGCAGCTGGCTGCAGCAGATCCGTGAAGTGCAATGTGTACATAGTGCCCAACGATTCCACGGTGGTAATGGCGCTGTGTACGTTCTACTAAGAAAAAGTGCAGAAAAGAAAATGGAGACACGTGAACGTCATCAAAAACGTTTAGGCTAACCGGATTCTCAGTGCTAGAATGCCCGACCTTATCTCGCCTTGCTGCTTTAATTAGCAGCAGGCAGTTCAATTAACCGCCGTTGTGAAACGTTAGGAGACCTATATGTCACAAGACAACGCAAAACGCTTAAACAAATACATCAGCGAGACTGGCTTCTGTTCACGTCGTGAAGCCGATCGCCTTATCGAGCAAGGCCGTGTCACCATTAATGGGCAACAACCAGAAATGGGTACTAAAGTACTGCCGGGCGATGATGTTTGTGTTGATGGCAACCCTGTTGCAGCAAAAGAAAAGCCAATTTACATCGCGCTGAACAAACCAACCGGTATCACTTGTACCACAGAGCGCAATATCCCAGGTAACATCGTTGATTTCATCGGTCACAAAAAGCGTATCTTCCCTATCGGTCGTCTGGATAAACCTTCAGATGGTTTGATCTTCCTAACTAACGATGGCGACATCGTGAATAAGATCTTACGCGCCGGTAACAACCACGAAAAAGAATACGTAGTACGTGTCGACAAGCCAATCACGGGCGAGTTCCTGAAGCAAATGTCGAGCGGTGTGAAGATCCTTGATACGGTCACTCTGCCTTGTAAAGTGGAGAAAGAGACCAAATTCTCTTTCCGTATCGTACTTACTCAAGGTTTGAACCGTCAGATCCGTCGTATGTGTGAAGCGCTAGGCTACGAAGTTTTCAAACTGCGTCGCGTACGTATTATGAATATCTCACTTGATGGCATTCCTAACGGTAAATGGCGTTACCTAAGTGACGACGAAGTGGCAGAGATCCTAGCAATGTGTGAAGGCTCTGTGGGTACAGAAGAAGCATCAAAAACAGATTCTAGAGGCCGCAACATTCGTAAAGCGACCGATGCCAAGCTATTTGATAGCCGTGAAGAAAATCAAGATTCTACTGCTCGTCGTAACCAAAAAACACGTACGTTCCGTGGTAACAATGCTGATGAATTCCGTCATGCACCGAACTCGAAAAAAGGCCAACAACGTCGTCAACGTGATGATGAAGGTGGACGCCCAGCAAAAGAGCATTACAAAACGAAACCACAAGGTGAACGTGGCAGACCGCAAGGCGAGCATGGTAAATCGCACCGTAAACCAGATGCATCGAGCAATACGCACTCAGCAAACAAGCCTCAATCACCGAGTAAGCCTAAGCAGCATTACATGAACCCAAATGCCGCGAAGCCAAGCAAACCAGCAAAACGTTCTGGTGGCACATTGAGTCTGAAGAAGTAACACCTCACTGAATGGCAAGATCAAAAAAGGACGCTCATGAGCGTCCTTTTTTAGTCTTCAACTTACAAGCACAGCGGTGCAAATTGACCACGAGTCAAGCTCAGCAAATCTTTCGGTGCTAACTCGATTTCTAAACCACGTTTACCTGCACTCACACAGATTGTGTCTTGCTCTGTTGCGCTTTCGTGTAAAAAAGTTGGCAGCGCTTTTTTCTGACCTAAGGGACTGATCCCACCAACAACATACCCAGTGGTCTTTTGTGCGATCTCCGGATCGGCCATATCGGCCTTTTTACCCTTCGCCGCTTTCGCCGCCAGTTTTAGGTTTAGCTTTTGATCAACAGGGATAATCGCAACCGCAAGGTTCTTTGGCTCGCCGTTCAAGCAGAACAGCAAGGTTTTAAATACTTTCTTTGGATCTTGTCCCAATACTTCTGCCGCTTCTAATCCATAGCTGTCTGCTCTTGGATCGTGCTCGTATTGGTGAATGGTGTGTGTAACTTTTTTCTTTTTCGCAAGATTAATGGCCGGAGTCATCAAGATTCTCCTTATAAAACAAAAAACGCTGCCCCTAGCGAGGAGCAGCGCTTTAAGTTAATGGTATCAGCGACTTTGAGTCAATCGCTTTTTACTTATAAACCATCTCACCTGAAGGAGCGTATTCATTTACGTCAATTGGGCTATGTGACTCTAAGTACTCTTTGAGTACTTCAGCATCGGTAAAGCCTGTATTTACGTAACCTGGGTGAGTGTTTACTTTGGGATAGCCATCACCACCCGATGCGTTGTAGCTTGGTACGGTAAAGCGGTACTCGCTATCCAGACGCAGCTGCTTTTCACCAATAAAGACATTGGATACTTTGCCGTTTTCTACCGTCATTGAAATACCAGCAAACTGAGCGTAAGCACCTGAATCAACGGGTTTGGTCGCCACGACGTTGAGGTAATCCAGAACTTCTTTACCCGACATATCGACGTAAGATACCATGTTGCCAAATGGCTGAACCGTCAGCACATCTTTGTACGTGATGTCACCGGCTTCAATCGAATCACGCACACCGCCTGAGTTCATCACAGCGAAGTCCGCCTTAGCACGCTCCATATGGGCAGTTGCAATCAAACGACCAAGATTGGTTTGTTGGAAACGAACAACATTGCGGTCACCTTCCAGCTTGCCGTTAGATTCGGCAATTTTTACATTCAACTGGCCCTGACCTTTTTCTTGGTAAGGACGAAGGAAATCCAGCATTGCCGAGTCTTGTGCGATTTCATCTTGCACCAACACACGTTGAGATTCGCCGTTCACTTTGATTTTCTTCTTCAAGTTGACGGGAATCAGATCGTAGCTCACCATCGACAGTTCACCGTTGCGGAACTCGTAATCTGCACGCCCCACATACTTACCCCACTCGTACGCTTGCACTATGTAAGTCCCATTTTGCTCATCTGGCTTACATTCCTCACCCGGCTTAAAGTTCTTCTTAATGACGTTAGGACCTTCCATACAAACTGGTTCTTGTGAGTGACCACCCACAATCATGTCCAAGTCACCCTCATTTAGGTAGCGAGCCAATGCCACATCACCGGGAGCATTTACACCACGATTGCCATTTTCATAGTGCCCCATGTGCGTCACCGCAAAGATAAGATCTGGCTTTTCAGTTTGCTTCAGTTCAGCTATCAGTTTTTTCGCTTCTTGTTTCGGGTCGCGGAAGTCAACCTCACCGATGTACTCTGGGTTACCTAGTTTTGCCGTATCTTCTGTCGTAAGACCTATCACGGCAATCTTGATGCCTTGCTTATTAAACATGGCAAAAGGTTGGAACAGGCGCTCGCTAGTTTCTTTGTCGTAAATGTTGGCAGACAGCATCGGGAAGTTTGCCCATTCTTGCTGTTTGAACAGTACTTCCAGTGGGTTATCGAATTCGTGGTTACCCAGCGCCATTGCGTCGTAACCAATCTTGCTCATGCCTTTAAAATCTGGCTCAGCATCTTGTAGATCAGATTCAGGTACACCTGTATTGATATCACCACCTGATAGTAGAAGCACGCTACCACCTTCGGCTTGAATCTCTGCTCGCAGTTCATCGATCAGCGTTTTACGTGCCGCCATGCCGTACTCACCGTACTTGTTTTGCCAAAAACGACCATGGTGGTCATTGGTGTGCAATACCGTCAGTTTGTAAGTTGTGTCTTCATTCCATTCGTGTGCTGGTTGGGTTGCACATCCGGCCAGAGTAGCCAAGATAGCCGCGCTCAAAGCGGTCTTTACAATCAGGCGTTGCTTCATTGTTTTACCTTATTATTGTCCGGGTTCCACTGCATTGCGCGCCCAGCAATGAAGAAACTGTCTTCTCATTGTGCGAAAACGCGCAAACTTAGAACTAGTGTAAAACACTAATATATTGATTTCATGTTTCTGCGACGCAGTTTGCTTATGGCAAGCTAGATAGCCGCAAATCTACGCAAATTATAGACATAATCAAAGTGGTGTAAGAAAGCGAGAAGCGAGAAGCGAGAAGCGAGAAGCGAGAAGCGAGAAGCGAGAAGCGAGAAGCGAGAAGCGAGAAGCGAGAAAAGGATAATGAGGCTGAATAAATAGTCGATACAAAAATGGCCAGCGCACGGGCTGACCATTTCATTCAAACATTCACAACAATCGATTATTTGATGTCGATGTCTGCAAAGCTCTTGATTAGATCATCTAGCGATTTCATTTGTGCTAGGAACGGCTCTAGTTTGTCTAGAGGCAGTGCAGATGGGCCATCACAACGCGCTTGATCTGGGTTCGGGTGCGCTTCAATAAACAGACCTGCAATACCTGTCGCTAGACCTGCTTTCGCAAGTTCAACAGTTTGCTCACGACGACCGCCAGACGCTGCGCCCGATGGATCACGCATTTGCAATGAGTGCGTTACGTCAAAGATGATTGGGCTGCCTTTCGATGCATTTTTCATTACGCCAAAACCAAGCATATCAACCACTAGGTTGTCGTAACCCATACAAGAGCCGCGCTCACAAAGGATGATGTTTTCATTACCACATTCTGCGAACTTCTCAACAATGTTACCCACTTGGCCAGGGCTCATGAACTGAGGTTTCTTCACGTTGATCACTGCGCCTGTTTTCGCCATTGCTTCAACCAGGTCAGTTTGACGAGCTAGGAATGCTGGAAGCTGGATAACGTCAACCACGTCAGCCACTGGCTGAGCTTGCGCTTCTGTATGAACGTCAGTGATGATTTTCACACCGAATGTGTCTTTTAGTTCTTGGAAGATTTTCATGCCTTCTTCCAGACCAGGACCACGGTATGAGTGAACAGAACTGCGGTTTGCTTTGTCGAACGACGCCTTGAATACATAAGGGATGCCAAGCTTGTCCGTTACTTTTACGTAGTGCTCACAGATCTGCATAGCAAGATCACGAGACTCAAGAACGTTCATACCTGCAAATAGGGTGAATGGCTTGTCGTTAGCAACCTGAATGTCGCCAATATTAACGATTTTCTGTTCCATTTTGATTCTCTTTTGTCTGTCTTCGGCACGCCGTCTTCAGCATGCCGATAAAATTAGTGGAGCGTAACGTGCTTTTCGCTCATGGCATTAACTTGTGATTTTAGTAGCTCCGATGCCGGATCGTCAGGGCATTGGTCAATAAAGTACTGAAAATCTGAGACAGCTACCTGATGACAGTCTAGCTGCTGAAAGATGAAACCACGGTCGCGAATTTCATACGGGTCATCCGGCACAAAGGTCAACGCTAGGTTGGTGCAACGTAGGGCTAATGTATAACGCTCTTCACGTAGCATCGCGCTCTTGATGAGAGCCAACCAGCGACCAATAACGGTCGGGTTGTCCGCCTCTTCAAAGTGCTCAGGTTTCAACGTTGCAAGTGGGCCTTCTTGACCAATCAACCATGCTTGAAGAATTTTCTCACCGACATACTCACCATTGAAAGGGTTAATGTAGTCTGGTGTTTTGTGCATCCAATCCAGTTTGATCAGAAATTGAGTCGGGAATGTCACGCCTTTCATCGGAAAACCAAGGCGGTTACCCAAGTAAAGTAAGATCGCACCAAGACTTACTGGAATGCCTTTTTTACGCTCCAACACTTTGTCGATAAAGCTATTGTCAGAGATAAAGTACTCTTGATCATCGCCTTTAAAACCCCATTCATAAAAGAACAGGCGAAGAAAAGAATCAAAACGTTGTTCTTCGTCCGTCTCATGAACCAGAATCGCTTCCGCTTCTTTATAAAGGCGCTCTAGCTCTTGCTTTGCCCAATGCACGTTGGTGTCTGGGTTTACCGATTGGTTCAGTACCAACGCCCCTTCGACCAATGCCATATTGTCAAAATCTTCGTCAAAAAACTCTAGCATGACGATTACCCAAATAAGTTCGGATTTTTAGATACGGCAATGTTGGCCGCCATCACTAGCCAACCAAGTGCGCCAAAGAAAGCAAATATTCTCAGTAGCTTGTTTTTCGCCATCTTCATTGCGAAGAAGCCAAGAGCAATGTACGCAAGCACACAAGTAATTTTGTTGGTTAGCCATGGTGCTGATTCGGTAAAAGGAATAAAGCCTGTCACCATGATCAAACCAATACCAGACAGCAACAACGCGGTATCAACAATGTGTGGGAAAACTTTCAGGAAGCGATTGTTGCGTTTTGGAGAGTCCATCATCAACAACACGAATCGGATCGATAGTAACATCGCGCTCAATGCGATCGTCACTAAGTGAATATGTTTTAGAGCTACGTACATTTCTCTTCTCTTTTATAAGTTACTGCTGACTTGCTCGTTATTATTGAGGCTTGTAACAACCAAGCGTCACTCGATCATTACCACCGTAGTCTTTTTCCGTGACTACTTGTTCAAAACCAAAGTGAGTCATGATCTCACGGACCGCTTCTCCTTGGTCATAACCATGTTCAAATGCGAGCCACCCACCATCTTCCAAATATTGACGAGCATGGTCAGATATATGACGAATATCCGCTAAGCCATTTTCATCGGCGACAAGCGCTGATTTTGGTTCAAAGCGCACATCCCCTTGAGAAAGATGCGGATCTTTTTCGTCGATATACGGCGGGTTGGAGACAATTAAAGCAAACTTTGTTCCGCTAGCAATAGGTTCAAACCAGCTACCTTGGTCAAACGTCACATTTTTGATGTTTAACTGCGACGCATTGTACTCAGCAAGCTCTTTCGCCTCTTGCTTGAGGTCAACGCCCATCACTTGGCGGTTCGGCATCTCTGATGCTAATGCAAGCGCAATCGCACCTGTACCGGTACCCAAATCTAGGATTTTTCCAGTCTGCCCATACGTTTTATCCAGTGCGACTTCAACTAAACGTTCAGTGTCTGGTCTTGGTATCAACGTCGATGAGGAGACTTTAAGTGGCAAAGACCAGAACTCACGCTCACCAATGATGTAAGCCACCGGCTCGCCCGCAATACGTCGCTCTAAAAGCACATCAAACTGAGCTTGCTGCTCGGCTTCTAGTGCTTTTTCTGGCCAAGTAAGTAGATAGGTTCTTGGTTTGCCAAGGACATGGCAAAGAAGTACTGCAGCATCAAGAGAAGGCGACTCTTTGCCGCCTTCTGTCAGAATTGCCGTTGCACTTTTCAGTGCTTGCTCAATCGATTGAACTTGGCTCATCGATTAGTTGTTCTCAGCAAGCGCCGCAAGTTGGTCTGCTTGGTGTTCTTGAAGTACTGGATCAATCAAGCTTTGCAGGTCACCTTCCATCACTTCGTTCAAACGGTAGATGGTTAGGTTGATGCGGTGGTCAGAAACACGGCCTTGTGGGTAGTTGTAAGTACGGATACGGTCACTACGGTCACCAGAACCTAATAGGTTACGACGTGTGTCAGACACTTCTGCAGCACGACGCTCTTGCTCCGCTTGAACGATACGAGCAGCAAGTACCGCCATCGCTTTTGCTTTGTTCTTATGCTGTGAACGCTCGTCTTGACACTCTACCACTGTACCCGTTGGTAAGTGGGTAATACGGATTGCAGAATCCGTGGTGTTAACGTGCTGACCACCCGCGCCAGATGCACGGAATGTATCGATTTTTAGGTCTGCCGCTTTAATTTCTGGCAGATCCGCTTCTGGGATTTCCGCCATTACCGCTACCGTACATGCAGAGGTGTGAACGCGACCTTGAGATTCTGTTGCAGGTACACGTTGTACACGGTGACCGCCTGACTCAAATTTCAGCACACCGTATGCACCGTCGCCGCTCACTTTAGCGATCATCTCTTTGTAACCACCGTGTTCGGCTTCGTTAGAAGACATCACTTCGATGCGCCAGCCACGCTTCTCTGCGTACTTACTGTACATACGGAACAGGTCACCTGCGAAGATACCCGCTTCATCACCGCCAGCACCAGCACGGATTTCAAGGAAACAGTTGCGGTCATCGTTTGGATCTTTTGGAAGAAGAAGGATCTGAAGCTCATCAGCTAGACGCTCGATCGCTTCTTTTGCTTCTTTGATTTCTTCCTGCGCCATTTCACGCATTTCTTCGTCATCTTCGTTAGCCATCTCTTCAGCGGCTACAAGATCGTCTTGCGCTTGTTGGTATGCTTGGAAGCACTTAGTAACTTCTTCTAGCTGAGAATACTCTTTTGATAGAGCGCGGAATTTGTCCTGATTTCCAATTACGTCAGGATCACCAAGAAGATGTTGAACTTCTTCGTAACGTTCTACTAGCGTTTCTAGCTTAGTCAGAATTGAGGCTTTCATAGTGTCGTTTTCTTAATAAAAAGCGTGAGTTACAGATCATCCAAGCCAAGTGTCTGGCGGATAACCGTTAATTTTGCTGGTTCGCCCTGCTCTGCCGCACTTTGCAGCGCACGAGTCGGAGCGTGAATCAGTTTATTGGTGAGTTTATTACTAAGCTCGCGCAGTACTTTTTCCGGGTCTGCACCGGTTGCCAGTGATTGCAGGCTTTTACTTAGTAGGTCTTCACGAATTTCGTTGGCAGATTTACGGTAATCACGAATGCTGTCCACTGCTTGGAGTGAACGTAGCCACGTCATAAATGCCGCACTTTCTTCGCTAACGATCGCTTCTGCTTGAATCGCTTCTACTTTACGTTGTTCAATGTTGTTATCGATGATCGACTGTAAGTCATCCACCGAATACAAGTAAGCATCACTTAATTCACCGACCTGGGCTTCCACATCACGTGGAACCGCAATATCTACCAATAGCATTGGCTGATGACGGCGTTGCTTCAACGCAGTCTCGACCATGCCCTTACCAATAATAGGCAAAGGACTCGCTGTCGAGCTAATCACAATATCCGCTCTTGATAAATGATCTGGAATTTCATTCAAGCTGATCACTTCTGCACCAAACTCTTCTGCCAAACCAAGAGCACGCTCTCGCGTTCGGTTAGCAACAATCATCTTGGTACAGCCATTCGACGCTAAGTGTTTCGCCACCAATTCGATGGTTTCACCTGCCCCGACTAACAATACCGTGGAGTCAGAAAGTGATTCAAAGATGTGTTTCGCCAGTGTACATGCAGCATACGCTACTGACACCGCGTTACCACCAATGTCGGTTTCTGTTCGAACGCGTTTTGCGACTGAAAAAGTCTTTTGAAACAACTTATCAATCGACGCATCCACCGCCTGATGATCTCGGGAATCGGAAAACGCTTGTTTTACCTGACCCAAAATCTGAGGCTCACCTAGTACCAGTGAATCAAGGCCGCAAGAAACACGCATCAAGTGCTTAATCGCCGCTTGTTCTTCATGGACATAAAGACTCGGCATCAAGTCTTCTTGACTAACTTGATGGAACTGGGCTAACCAGTCGATAAGCTTATTTCGCGCTCCTTGCTTTACGTCGCAGTACACTTCGGTACGGTTACAGGTTGAAACAATCACACTACCATTAACGGCTTCATGGTCTCTGAGTTGCTCAAGTGCTGGGCCCAGTTTATCGGGTCCGAACGCCACTTTCTCTCGCAAGTCAACAGACGCTGTATTGTGATTGATTCCAATAGCAAGCAAGGACATCTAACGTGGTATCTCTGAGATCGGTTATAAAATAGGTTCAGAATTTTACTGTAAGCACGCATTTATTGAAAGGGTAAGCCGGATTTGTTTTCCTTCACTCGGCTTTTCAATGCTATAGTTGTGAGCGATTACCGATGAAACTGATTAATAAGCCATCAAACATGACCTTACGCTCCTTTCTCATCTTATTTTTTTCGAGCATTGTGCTCGCAGGCTGTAGTTCTGTCCCTGACAGCATCACTAGCGTAGAGTGGCAAGCACACGAACAGCGACTCAAAACCATTAATGACTTTCAAGCCACAGGTAAACTTGGCTATATCGCTCCCGACCAAAGACAAAGCCTCAACTTTTATTGGAAGCAATCAACAACATTAAGCCAACTCCGCTTAACTACCGTGCTAGGCCAAACCGCATTAAAACTCACCATTACTCCGCAAGGCGCGACTGTCGAAACTTATGACGATCAAGTACTCACCGCGCGTAATGCCAACCAATTAATTTATCGTTTAACTGGCTTAATGATGCCTGTTGATCACCTGCCCGACTGGCTACTCGGCTTGCCGACCAACGCTGACTCCTTTCAACTGTCATCCACCAACACGTTACAAGTTCTGGATAAACAGATTGGCTTAAACGATTGGAATATCGATTACCAGCGTTACGGTGACATTGAATGGCATAACCAGACGTTGCCTCTTCCAAACAAGCTCAAGCTAAGTACGTCTGACGTAAAAATTAATTTAGTGATCACAAAATGGAACATCACCCAATGATCGATCTTTCAACCCGCTGGCCATCACCTGCGAAATTGAATCTCTTTCTATATATCAATGGTCGCACTGAAAACGGCTACCATGAACTACAAACACTATTCCAATTCGTCGATCACGGCGATGAGCTAACCATTCAAGCGAATAACTCGGGGGAGATCAGCATTTCACCTGAGATTGAAGGTGTACCTCTGCATGATAACTTGATCTGGAAAGCCGCCACAGCACTTCAGCGTTACGCAAATTGCTCATACGGTGCACATATCGACCTAAATAAGATTTTACCAATGGGCGGCGGTATTGGTGGTGGTTCATCCAATGCAGCAACAGCGTTAGTCGCCCTTAACTACCTTTGGCAAACCAATCTCAGCGACGATCAACTAGCAGAAATTGGCTTAGCACTCGGCGCGGATGTGCCTGTATTTGTGCGCGGTTTCGCCGCTTTCGCCGAGGGTGTCGGTGAAAAGCTATCTCCTGCTCATCCAGAAGAGAAATGGTATTTAGTGGTCCGCCCAAATGTTTCCATTGCAACTGCTGACATATTCCGTCATCCAGACTTAACTCGAAATACGCCAAAACGAGATTTGGAAACACTTTTGAACGCACCAAGCGTAAACGATTGCGAAAAAATTGTACGAATGCTCTACCCAGAGGTTGATAAGCAACTTTCTTGGCTGCTACAATACGCGCCGTCAAGATTGACGGGGACAGGGTCTTGCGTATTTGCTGAATTTTCCAGCAAATATGAAGCAGAAGCTATCCTTGCACAACTCTCTGATAAAGTCTCGGCATTTGTCGCTCAAGGGCGCAATATTTCGCCACTAAAAGAGACTTTGGCTGAATACCAATCAGCCTCACACCGACCTAACTAAAACTGGACGCAAACCCGAGGTTTCCACCGTGCCTGATATGAAGCTATTTGCTGGTAACGCAACACCTGAACTAGCCCAACGTATTGCTGATCGTCTTTACATCTCTCTAGGTGATGCATCTGTTTCTCGCTTTTCTGATGGCGAAGTTGCAGTTCAAATCAACGAGAATGTTCGTGGTAGCGATGTTTTCATCATTCAATCCACTTGTGCACCGACTAACGACAACCTAATGGAACTGGTTGTTATGATTGATGCAATGCGCCGTGCTTCAGCAGGCCGTATCACTGCAGTTATTCCTTACTTCGGCTACGCTCGCCAAGATCGTCGTGTACGTTCTTCTCGTGTGCCAATTACTGCAAAAGTTGTTGCTGATTTCCTATCTAACGTTGGTGTTGACCGCGTTCTGACTATCGACCTACACGCAGAGCAAATTCAAGGCTTCTTCGATGTACCAGTTGATAACATCTTCGGTACACCTGTACTTCTAGAAGACATGCAATCTCGTGGTCTAGAAAACCCAGTTGTGGTTTCTCCTGACCTAGGTGGCGTTGTTCGTGCTCGTGCAACTGCAAAAGCACTAGGCGACATCGACATCGCTATCGTTGATAAGCGTCGTCCACGTGCGAACGTTTCTGAAGTAATGAACCTAATTGGTGACGTTGAAGGTCGTGACTGTGTGATCGTTGATGACATGATCGATACAGGTGGCACACTATGTAAAGCAGCTGAAGCGCTAAAAGAGCGCGGCGCTAAGCGTGTATTCGCTTACGCAACTCACGCTGTATTCTCTGGTAACGCTGCGGACAACATTAAGAACTCTGTTCTTGACCAAGTTATCGTAACTGACTCTATCTCTCTATCTAAAGAGATGGCAGCAACAGGCAAAGTAACCACACTAAGCCTATCTCGCATGCTGGCTGAAGCGATTCGTCGTATCAGCAACGAAGAGTCAATCTCTGCAATGTTCAACTAATTCGAACATTTCAGTTAAACTGATTTCAAAAGCACCCCTCTTTGGGGTGTTTTTTTATTTGTATCGATAAGCAGAAAATCCCTTGGTCGCCCACCGCGAGAATTCTGTGCTATCATACTGCGCTTTTTGAGATTCCAGAGAGATCCTAACCTTGACTCAACCAATCAAACTTCTTGTTGGTCTTGCTAACCCAGGACCAGAATACGCCAAAACTCGCCACAATGCGGGCGCTTGGGTTGTAGAAGAATTAGCTCGCGTTCACAACGTTACCCTGAAGAACGAACCAAAGTTCTTTGGCCTAACAGGACGCATTATGGTCAATGGCCAGGATCTCCGTTTGTTAATCCCAACCACTTTCATGAACCTGTCTGGCAAAGCGATCGCAGCACTTGCGAAGTTTTACCAAATTAAGCCAGAAGAGATCATGGTCGCTCATGACGAGCTAGACTTACCGCCAGGTGTCGCTAAGTTTAAGAAAGGTGGAGGGCACGGTGGCCACAATGGTCTGCGTGACACCATTAGCAAACTGGGCAATAACAAAGATTTTTATCGTCTTCGTATCGGCATCGGCCATCCGGGACACAAAGATAAAGTGGCAGGTTTTGTACTAGGCAAAGCTCCTGCAAAAGAGCAAGAGCTACTAGACGCCGCAGCTGACGAATCAGTGCGTTGTCTGGACATCCTAATTAAGGATGGTCTGTCAAAAGCACAAAATCGCCTCCACACGTTCAAAGCTGAATAAGGTTACTATCATGGGTTTTAAATGTGGCATCGTTGGTCTACCTAACGTTGGTAAATCAACTCTGTTTAACGCACTAACTAAAGCGGGTATTGAAGCAGCAAACTTCCCGTTCTGTACCATTGAACCAAACACTGGTGTGGTTCCTGTGCCAGATCTACGTCTAGATGCTCTAGCAAAGATCGTTAACCCACAGAAAGTTCTGCCTACCACAATGGAATTCGTAGACATCGCTGGCCTAGTTGCAGGTGCATCTCGTGGTGAAGGTCTAGGTAACAAATTCCTAGCGAACATCCGTGAAACTGACGCAATCGGCCACGTTGTACGCTGTTTTGAAAACGACAACATCGTTCACGTTGCAGGTAAAGTATCTCCAATTGAAGATATTGAAGTTATCAACCTTGAGCTAGCGATGGCTGACCTTGATTCTTGTGAGCGCGCTATCCAGCGTAACGCTAAGAAAGCAAAAGGCGGCGACAAAGACGCGAAATTCGAACTGACGGTTCTAGAAAAACTGCTTCCTGTACTAACAGAAGGTGGCATGGCGCGTACTATTGAGCTTGCAAAAGAAGAACTAGCTGCAATTGGCTACCTAAACTTCCTGACTCTAAAACCAACGATGTACATCGCTAACGTGAACGAAGATGGTTTTGAAGACAATGCATACCTAGACGCAGTACGTGAGTTTGCAGCGAAAGAAAACAACGTTGTTGTTCCAGTATGTGCAGCTATCGAATCAGAAATGGCTGAACTAGAAGATGACGAGCGTGAAGAGTTCCTAGCTGACCTTGGTATCGAAGAACCAGGCCTAAACCGCGTTATCCGCGCAGGTTACGAACTACTGAACCTACAAACTTACTTCACAGCTGGCGTTAAAGAAGTTCGTGCATGGACTATCCCTGTAGGTGCAACAGCACCAAAAGCAGCAGCGAAGATCCACACTGACTTCGAAAAAGGCTTCATCCGTGCTGAAGTTGTTGGTTACGACGATTTCATCCAATTCAACGGTGAAAGCGGCGCGAAAGACGCAGGTAAATGGCGTCTAGAAGGTAAAGAATACATCGTAAAAGATGGCGATGTTATACACTTCCGCTTCAACGTATAATTAAGTGAATGAATTCTAAACACTTCATTTACATAAAAAGCCAGCCATAGTGCTGGCTTTTTTTATGCCTTTCATAAATGACAAGAAATTAAGTCTGTTACTGTAAGCCATTTTATTTCCAGTTTTAGATCATAAACGCGCCTCTTTGTTTAAAAAGAAAGCGAACGATGGATTTTGCAGGATTTATTGAAAAAAACTGTTGACGGATCTCACTCAACTTCGCATAATGCGCGCCGTTCCCGACGACAAGGCAACTTAGCGAAGAGAACAAGAAAACATGGTTTTGGCTACGTAGCTCAGCTGGTTAGAGCACATCACTCATAATGATGGGGTCACAGGTTCGAATCCCGTCGTAGCCACCATTCCTAACTGTTCTTCTTAAAGTGCTGTTAGGAATAGATGCGGAAGTGGCGGAATTGGTAGACGCACCAGATTTAGGTTCTGGCGCCGCAAGGTGTGAGAGTTCAAGTCTCTCCTTCCGCACCATGTTTTAAGTAGTAGAAATACTACTGCCTGCAGGTCTATCGCCAAGCGGTAAGGCAGCGGCTTTTGATGCCGCCATTCCCTGGTTCGAATCCAGGTAGACCTGCCATTATTTCAAAGTGAGATTCCTTTGATAAAAAGGGTTGTCACTTAGAGCGTGAAGGTTTATATTGTCTCGCTCAAAAAGATGGCTACGTAGCTCAGCTGGTTAGAGCACATCACTCATAATGATGGGGTCACAGGTTCGAATCCCGTCGTAGCCACCATTCTTTCTTTTGAAAGACAAAATTTAGTTATTAGTTTTTACCAATTAACTGATAGCTTATAGAGTTCAAGATGCGGAAGTGGCGGAATTGGTAGACGCACCAGATTTAGGTTCTGGCGCCGCAAGGTGTGAGAGTTCAAGTCTCTCCTTCCGCACCATCTTGAAATACTCTAAACAATATATGCGGAAATGGCGGAATTGGTAGACGCACCAGATTTAGGTTCTGGCGCCGCAAGGTGTGAGAGTTCAAGTCTCTCTTTCCGCACCATATATTGAATAGTCTTTTGACTATTGCCTGCAGGTCTATCGCCAAGCGGTAAGGCAGCGGCTTTTGATGCCGCCATTCCCTGGTTCGAATCCAGGTAGACCTGCCACTATTTTGATTATTGAGTTTACTCAGTAATTATGCGGAAGTGGCGGAATTGGTAGACGCA
>NZ_JBQEQR010000065.1:0-41803 GCF_052037695.1 Vibrio sp. WZ-1
GAATGAAGCTAAGAAAATGGTCGCTGAGTCTGTGAAACTCTATAATGAACAGAGACCACATACAGCTCTAAAATACAAAACGCCCGATGAAGTTCATCGAGCGTTTTAACTAAAAGTGTCAACCCATATCAGGACGGGTCACACACAAATGAAGCTATTGAGGAAGTTGTGGAGTTGCCTTCGACTTGCTCCATATTTTACGCACTTTAACAATAATGAAGCTCATAATGGCAATGGTTAGCGTGATTACTGGTGCTGCCATCAACCCCATTGTGACTAATTTGCTGATGTTTTCTGGTAATAACGGTAACAACATACCAAAGCCACAAAGCAACAAGGTCCATAACAATGCGCTTAACCACGAGAAATAGTGAAACTTGTTCACTTTCTTGCCCCTAATGCCCATCATTAACGGTAGCAATGACCGCACGACAGGAACGAAACGAGCACAAAACAGCGCAATCAATCCGTGTTTACCTAGAAGCACGTCCACTTGATGAAGGCGTCTTTCAGGCACTGCATTTATCCAGCCTTGCACTTTAGGGAGGCGGTTTAGCCATTTTCCTTGAAAATACGCAGCCCAACTACCAAATGCTGCAGATACCGTTAGTAATAGTAATATGAATACCGGGTCCAGAATCCCAACAGCAGCAAGGGTACCAGACAAAACAACCACACTATCACAAGGGAAAGGAGCGGCTGGTATAAAGCCACTCTCCAAAAATATCAACATGCCTACTACAAAGTAGATCAAACCCGCACTACCTGGCGCCATCAAAGCAGAAAAATCTTGGTGCCATAGAGCTAACAAGACATCTAAAATAGAATCAAACATATACTTCTCCAAATTATTCCAATAAATCAAATTTTTAAGATTTGACTATTGATAATGAATAAATCGGTACAGCAAGTTCGCCTCTTCTAGGCCTCGCACTCGAGTATTGTAGCTCGTATCCATTAGGCTATGCAGCATTGCATAAACACAGTGCAAAGCACTTGATAGAGATTGCTCTGATTGCGAAACCCAAACGCTTGTTGTACGAACAGTTTCATTGTAAAGAAGCGGACGATCTTGAGTGGATATTGGACGAGTAGAATTTAAGCGGAGTTGCTGGCGACCTTGGAGAGAAGCGCTTAGCTCCCGGAAAAAGAAAGTCGTTCTGAGCTTTTCTTCGGCGATATGCTCCAGCCCTGCTGGCATAGCGAAATGGGATTGTCGGAAAGCACTACTCTGGCCTGATGCAAACACCAAACAGGAAAAAACAAGAGTGAGCAAACCAAACAGGAAGGTACGCACCAAGAGGAGCCTCAAACGTAACGATAAGACGTTTTAACCCCACTTGAAGCGCAATGCAAATGAAATTCTCACATCACAATAATTTGGTCATAGTTTGATATCAAAGTGCCGTTTTATTGCTCTTTTGGCGGGTACAACTCAAACATTTTTTGCACTTCTTCTGAGATAAATTCTTCACGCTTTTCAGTACTCATGGATTCCGTCAGCTTACGTTTCGAAATGGCTTTCCAAACGACTTGATTCGCTTTGCTATCGACAAGCTCTACGACTAAGTTGCCATACTTTCTTTCACGATACCTTTCTGGACTAGAGACAGCGACTCCAAAACTATTCCAGCCATACCCCACACCAAACGAAGTACCAGATGATACAAGCTCAGATTCCTGCTGGATATCATGATGGATATACAAATCCCCTCCTGCCTCAACCATAGAAAGACCTTTGCTCTGTAGTTGCCCTTCAATAGCATCTTCGATTCGACGAGCGTCAAGACTCATTGGCGACGAACCTTTCTCACCAAAATCAAAAGTCTTATACAGCGTGAAGTCGGCTTGCTTGTCGACATCGGTACTAACCGTAGTACAAGCGCCTAGCATCAGAGCCAGTAACGATGCGCCAATCGCTCTTTTCAACATAACATCAGTCCTCTCACAATTATTCGATACACCAACACACGGCTTTGAGCTATCGAAAGCATAATTCTCTCAATACGAGTTGGTAGTAGATTGTTTAATAGGTGCTTATTCGAGTGTTGACCACAAAGCTTAACAATTCAAATTGTCGACATGAGTTCACATCGATTTTGAGGGGAGCAAAGATATTCTATGTAATGCGAGGTCGTTGGTTAGCTAACTGATGGCTAGAAACTAACTCTAGCTGGGATAGAGGGCAAAAATGGCTTAACCTTACCATCACATGGTAACGAGATTGATTTATGAAATTGATACCGTGGTAAGTCGAAGATTGGAGCGGGCAGCGGGAATCGAACCCGCATCATCAGCTTGGAAGGCTGAGGTAATAGCCATTATACGATGCCCGCGCATCGAAGAGACAACCTCAATATGCCACAACTGTAGGAAAAGAAAAGCGCTTTTTGTTCAAATGCTTACTTATCAGCCAAATATAATCAAATGCTTACACATAGCGCTCATTTTTTGTTTCATTACAAAGAAATAAAGGAGCACCAATGTGCTCCTTTTGACTTATTCCTGACTTGTTGATGCATTTCCAAGTGAGTACTCGGACGATGCGTCGCTTAACTTTGTAGGTAAGCGTTAAGCATCCACATGAGCTTTTCTTGTTCACGGATGTAGTCACCCATCAATGCCGCTGTACCTTCATCATCTGCTTCACCAGCGTTTTGTAGGATCTCACGTTGCTTTAGAAGTAAAACGCTAAAACCTTGAACCAAACCTTGTACACACTCCTCACCAGAAGTCGCGTTTTGATGTTCTTTAATCTCACTAGCTTCCAAGTAGTTGCTGAATGCATGCGCTGGAGTATGGCCCAAAGTAAGAATACGCTCTGCAAGCTCATCGATTTTTGTCTGTAGATCAGTGTAGATCTCTTCAAATTTTACGTGAAGTTCGAAGAACTGTTGACCTTTGATATTCCAGTGGTAACCACGTGAGTTCATGTACAACACTTGGTAGTGTGCTAGTAGCTGATTGAGCTGTTGAGCTAGTTGTGCTGATTGTTCGCTATCTAGACCAATTAGGTTTGCTTGTTTGTTCATAATCTTGCTCCTAGAAGAGTAATACCAATCGTAGTGACCAACTGTTCTTTCTAGATTGGTATAAAGTTAAAAATTCTTTTGCAGTGTTTGCTGCCGATGGAGTCATATTACGACTCTGCCTCGACGAAGAAAATTTGGTTTTAGCTATGATTTCAATAGCCAAACTCAATAAGCAAATTGGCTAAAACTGGCGTATCATCCGGAAGTTATTTGCTATTGGAAGTGGGACTTGAAGGAGAAAATGGTGAAGTAATATGTTGCTCGTGTTTTCAAACAGCTTCGAGAAACATTACTTAGAAAGAGTATCTTACGTTGGCAAATAGCAAGGTTGCAGGTGTAGCGCCAAACAAGCTCCCACTATCTCCATCGAACCTTTGAACAACAGTCAGTAGCTGCCAGTCATTGGCGAGGGAGTAACTGCTCGACAGCCCTAAGAAATAAGAATGGTCATCATAGTAGCTGCTCGATAACGTGACACGATTAAGTGGCGTAAGATCGAAGCTCACATCTGCATACCACGTGTTTTTTGTAAAGCTCAAGGTTTTTGCATCAAGAGGAAGGTTCAAATACACCAATGCGCTGGATGCATCTTGAGGTTCTGAAATAAACAACCACGCGGCGCGCCCCATCCAACTACGCTTTCCACCAAAGCTGTAATCCGCTTCGATACTGCCGACAGTAGTCTTTTTGGTCGGTTCGCCTTCAATTTCCGGATCGATGGGATCAAACCACGTGAGCTCTCCACGAAACCCAGCGTTAAAGACATCCGTCGCAAAGCCTGCACCAAGTACATAATCAATCCGTCCTCGTCCTGCAATAACCTGGTAATCCCATCCGGAATGGTTGGCTGAATAACGAAGTGATACGCTGTTCTGACTTGATTCACGTGCAGGCGAGAACACCAAGTCTACCCCACCGGCAAAACCAAGCTCTCGACTCACCATTACTGCATCAGTACCCGCCCGCTCTTCATAATCGAAATCGTAGATCGAATACGCGTTGTAAATGTCGTTTGGATTCCAAATCGTATTCATTGACCAGTTGATACGAAAACGCCCAACTTGCGCTCTCCAGTCATCCTGCTGCCAAGTCAGATATAAACGGTCTAGTTGACTATTTATCAGCACGTCATTTTCAAGCCAGTTCTTACTCAGGTCGAAATACCCAGAATCCCACGCAATCAAATCAGCGTAACGAGGAAAGTCGGTAGAATCCCCCCAAAGTGCACGATTTCGTAGCCCAACATTCACACGCCAATTAGGTGAGAAACGGTATTCAAAATTAAATCGATTGTGCATCAGATTATCGAATGTGTTGTCTACGTTATCCGGTACGCTGTAGGTCGCCATATATTTGATGTAGCCATCTAAATCCCACGATTTTTGTGGTACTAATCCCGGCACCGAGGTAAGAGCAGAACGACTCATAACACTAAGCACCAAAACACTTAACGCCTTTATAAACACCACTCGTACTTTCAGTTTAAGGACCTTGATTACAGATGAAGGTAGCTTAGGAACATCACTACGCATGCGACCTCTCTGCACTGTTATCTATATTGCTGAAGTCACGTGCAAGACGACCATCTTCAAATACGATGATGCGATGGGCTCGCTTAATTACACGTGGGTCATGGGTGGAGAAGATAAACGTCGTCCCCTCTTGTTCACTGAGTTGCTCCATAATGTCCAGCAACTCCGCGGTACTTTTGGCGTCTAGGTTGGCAGTTGGTTCGTCTGCCATGACAAAGCGAGGTTTGGGCGCAAGTGCACGGGCGACAGCGACTCGCTGTTGTTGTCCGCCGGACATCTTACCTGGCACCTTATTCATTTGCTCCGATAACTTAACTTGCTCAAGCAAGGATGTAGCTCGCTCACGGCATTCCCGTTCAGTTTTACCTTGCAGCTGCATAACAAATTCCACATTCTCGAGTGCGGTTAACACAGGCAACAAACTGTAATCTTGAAAGATAAAACCAATATTATCGCGCCGATAAGCGATCAACTCTTTTTCTGACATTGAAGAAATTAGGCAGCCATCAATTTCAACTATGCCAGAAGTCGGTGAATCAATACCGCCAATCATATTCAGCAAGGTTGTTTTGCCGGAGCCAGACGGCCCCATGATTGCAACAAATTCCCCCTGCTTAATTTCTAAATCCACGGACTGCACCGCATGCACAGGGTAATCACCATCGGCGTTGTAAATCTTGGTTAGTTTTTCCAATTTAATTGTCATTAACTTTTCTCCGCCATGGCATCCGCCGGTCGACGCATTAAAATTTGTCGTGCTGGATAAAGTGCTGCGATGAAGCTTGCAACAAAGATTGCTACGATGATCATTTGGTATTCCGCTATCGATACTCGCGGATAAAGTAAGGTATCCACACCATAAGCCCCTAACCCTTCAGCCATACTAGCAAGTGACAATCCGGTGAGACTCAGCACTTTGAGCATAATCGCACTTCCCAATAATCCAAGCGCACAACCGCTTAATCCTAGGAACAAGGTTTCAAATACGATCAACAAGCGTATCTTGTGCTTTTGCATCCCGACCGCCATTAGCACACCAAATTCACGAGTCCGTTCAAACACCGACATCAGCATAATATTGATAATGCCAAGGGTCATCGCGAGGACAAATACCACCAGCATTACTTGGTTAGAGACGTCCATTGTGCTCATCATGGTAGAAAGCAATGGCTGGATTTCTTGCCAAGGTCTCACAGTCAGGAGCCCCTTGGTTTCTGGTGGTAAAATTGAGTAAGTAAACGCCTGTATCTGTTTCAGTTCAACATCGCTGTTAGAGGTAAGCAGTATTGCGATTTCGTGTGCACCACTCAGCCCTGCGACCTTTTCTAAATCAGCTTTGCGAACATAGACGTTACCATCATCAAATCCGGTCGATGGTGTTTTGAATATGCCTCGTACGCGAAATGCAGCTCCTGCAACCTCACCATTAATATCAGAAAGGGTTAATACGACTTTAGATCCCACTCGAAGCTTTAAACGTTCTGCTATTTTTCTTGAAACCAAAATCGGGTTTCGGCCCTCTTCACTCAACCATTTCCCATCGACAACATGTGCTGCGAGTGGTGTGATGATTTGTTCTTGTGCGATATTAATGCCATTGATACGAACACCACGCGTACTCCGTGCAGACGCTATCATTCCGTCCGCTAAAAATCGTTTGGAGATGGCTTTCACTTCGTGATTGCCCGCCAACACTTTGGCGATCTTATTCGCATCGGGAATCACCTCTTTCAGATCGGGATTCACCAAATAAGACTGTTGATGAATCTGCAAGTGGCTGGTTTGCCAGGAAATCGCATTCTTGACCATGCTATCGACCAAACCGTTCATAAACCCCATCATGGCAACAACACCCATCAAGCCAAGTACCATGGCACCAAGCATGATTGATGTTCTCAACTTATTGCGCCATAAGTTACGCCACGCTAACTTAACCAGCATAAGTACCTCCTTTTAACCCTAAAGCAATAGGCATTCGAAGCATGCGAACCATAGGGTAAAGCAAACACAATAGAAGAATGAACAACACAACGGCTATTTGGTTGAGCAGCAAGTAAGGGTCAAGCGAAACGGGGACAATGGGTTCAAAGCCACTTTCAAGCATGAGCTTGGCGGCATCACCGGTAATTTTTATCGGATTGAAATAGAAGTAACCCAACACCGGCGCACTTACTAAAAATCCAATGCCAATGCCAATTACGGATATGAACAGAGATTCAATCATAAGTAGAAAGACGAGCTTGGAACGCAGCATTCCAGTCGCTAACATGACAGCAAATTCACGTTGTCGTTCTAAGGTCATCATTAAGATGGTCGCGAACAAACCAAATCCAACGATGCCGTAGAGGATATAAATCAGGAAAATACCACCCGCTTTATCTAAGGCAATTTGCTGTGCCATCTCTGGTGATAATTCCTTCCAGTCTTTAACAGCGATATTTTTACCATAATCGGATTTGAGCTGTTCGACGGTATTAGGTAAGGATCTTAAACTCTCAGTATTCAAGACCCAAGCAGTCACTTGTTCATCCAGCGAATACAAGTTTTGCGCGGTATCGAGCGGCATATACACCAACTGAGAATCAAGTTGCTGCAAAGGGAAATGAAGAATGCCTGAGATTTGATACAAACCTGCTGCAGTTTGACCTCGGTAACCTACACCATAAAGAACTAATTCATCGCCTACATTGAGCTGGAGATAGCTTGCTAATCCCCCACCGACTAACACCGATTTCTGGCCTGATTGAATGTATTCCCCCTTAATTAGCTTGTCACTGATATTGGAGTACCTATCTTCAGCCTCAGGTTCAACGCCTAACACCATCACGCCCTTGGAACGCTCATCTTTCGCGGCTAAAGCAAAGGATTCCACCCGAGGTAATACCACATCAATATTAGGATTGTTTTTAGCCGCAGAAATGAACATGGTGCTCTGCGGTAAGACATCATCGATGCTGGAAGAATCACTAAACTCGGGGTTTTGCAGTTGAATTAGCCCTGTGTAAAACTTGGCCGCATTTTTTATGTTGGAGGTATAACTGCCTTCTTGAAACGCTCGCGTTATAAGAGAAAGAAACAACACCAGTGCTAGCGCAGACGCCGTGAGTAATGTTCTACGTTTTTGTCGCCAAAGGTTTCGCCAAGCGAGTTTCACAAGCATCGTTTTACGTCCCTTTCGTTGATTTGTAGCTATCGGTTCATTTCCATCTAACCATTAATTTACGCTTGTTTAGTCACGTAACGTTTTCATCTTCTGCTGAGAAAAAAAACTGTCGTCAATCTCAAAATCAAACTGCGCTTGGTGCGTGGTCAGTACGGTTTTGTTGTCTGGTTTATCGAGCGGTTGCATTTCCATTCTGGTTGCCAGTTTTCGACCTCCCAGCACCTTCACATCATAGGTGGTCAACACATTTACTCGCTCTTCAAACTCATCATAAAACTCAACTTTGCGTTGCAGATAGGTCGACTTAGAAATCCATAACGTCACTTTACTCCAAACCACTGGAGCATCAGGTTTGGCGACGGCGTCTATCACCCAAACGTTGTCACCATCAAACACCTTCTCAGCCTTTAACTCGTGTTGATAATCCACCACGATTGAAGACTGGTTGATCAAATCATCATTGGTAAAGTCCGATCCCATCCATGACTGGCTCAACATAGACGGTGCGATTTTGATGATCCGCTCAATACTTGGCACCCAGTTCCACATTTCTCTTTGTCGCTTCAGAGACGCACTACCCTTATCTTTAGCAGGCGCCGTAACCAACACCAAAGACAAATCCGTGCCTTTTGTCCAGCTTTTCATGGTCATAGAGCGAGTCCAATTTGGGCGAATGATCTCCATCGTGGATTCACTGTAACTAGAATCACCACGCATGGCTTGATCAGATTTTTGGACGATATCAGAAGCACTTTCTGCCAAAACTGAGAGTGAATAAAGAAGGGATAACAGAAACACCAAACAAGTACGCATAACTATCCTCGACAATAAAAACCATGGGGTCAAAGTCAGAAATAGAAACAAAAACAAGAAGTTTAAATCAGTATAGCAAGGTGGTGCGTTGCTTAGACGAGAGACCGATCATAGTTTTATTCAGCTTTTCGGAGTAAGGGCTCCACGTTATTTCGACATACTCGTTGGAAAACCGCACGATTCTTACCTGCAGACTTGGCCCGATACATTAGGGTATCCGCATCTGCTAACGATACGGGCGAATCAAAATAAGGATAGAACGCGCATCCTAGGCTAACACTGACAACATGCTCATTAATCACAACTGTATTCTCCGCTACAGCAACACACAGCTCTTCTGCGAGTTGTCGAGCACGAGCCTCTGTTAAACTAGAAGAGATAATGGCGAATTCTTCACCGCCAATTCTTGCAAGAGATACTTCTTCTGGCATCATCTTCTTCGCAGTATTTGCGACAGAATGAATCACCTCATCACCACAAATATGTCCGAACCTATCATTGATAGACTTAAAGTCGTCAATATCGAATATCATCAGTGTTAGGTTACGGCCACTCACACCAAAGCTAGATAACTGCTCAATAAAATGACGTCGATTCTGTAGTTTCGTTAATGGATCCGTCAGAGTTAGCTCTAACAGTTTTTTATTCGCTAGCGTTAACTCTTTCGTTTTTTGGCGAACGGTTTTTCGCAAATTAAAAATATGAAACATCGCAGCAGCCGAAAACAGCACAATAGCCATCGGCAGCAAATACATTGGGTATACTCTCTGGATATTGGTCCAACGATTTATAATGCGATCTTTTTCTGAATGGGGAATATTTTCAAACTGGTGAGACAAAGCTTCTATAGAAATAGAGCTTCCCGCTGCAATCCGTAAATCTCGGCTGTAGAGGTGCATAACTGGCACAAAACTAAAAAGCATACTGGTTGTCGCTATATGGAAGTTGACCACCTGTTCATCCGCAATAAACAACTTGATCTCTTGTCGCGCAGCAGCCTTCAGAAGCAACTCATTATTTTCATAAGTGCTTACTACTAAATCAGGGTATTTATTGGTGATAAAGTACTCTTCATACCCTCCTTTAACGACTCCTATCCTTGTCGCAGTCTTCCCTTTTAATGCATCTTGGACATTCAAACCAACCAGTTCAGTCGAAAGATACAATTGCGTATCAATGGGCATAATGACTGCGCCAAATTCTAGATACTCATCTCTTGGTTTGGAGTAAATAAGCCCAGCATGCACATGCGCTTTACCTTCTTCCATTGCGCGCAAAGATTCATCCCAATCAAGCAACAAAAACTCTATACGAACATGGTTCTTTTCCGCATAGGCTTTCCAGTAATCAATTAATATTCCGGCAGGCTCTCCATCTTCAGTTAAGTAAGAGAATGGTTTCCATGCTTTAGAGTTGGTAACAACCAAAACATTAGGCTCAGAAACATGAGCGTAACTAAAACAAGGGAGGGAGATCGCCATAAGGAGAGCAAGGTATAACTGCCCGACGATAAGCCGTGTTAATACTTTATGCACGTACAACATCATACCTTTTCTCTACACTAATACTGATGGGCTACAACCTTAGGTATAGCAAATAATGTAAATGTAGTTGAGTACCAAATGTGACACACATCTAATTCACAATATCAATATTGAGAATTCTATAAATTTGTATTAGTAATGTACACTACCTCTCGCACTAAAGTATTTATTTCTACTTCTAAAACTCCAAATCTAGGACGTCTGATTAAATAATCTACGAATTACCACTTGCCATCAGACTTGGTGCACAGTCCTGCTTTTCCCTTATATTAATAACTTCAAGAAATAGGTGAGCTTTGTTAACTTTACCGTAAAATTTTCGCAGTAAAATTCATCATGCCTTCACAATATCGAATAAACAAAATTGTTGAGATTGGCGATACACTCCATCGCAGTGGTTGTGCGCCGTACAAAGTAGAAAAATACACTCAACACTACGCCCAAAAACATGGCGTTGATGTAATGATCCAGGCAACACCAACGGCCATCAATTATCAGTTCCCAGACGACAACAATGCAGTTGTGCTGAAACGCCTCAAGCCGGCTTCAATCAACTTAAGCTTGCTGGCAAACACCATCATCCGTATTAACCAGCCAAGTAGCGAGCCCGTACCAGAACCAGCTGGCTACTCCAAATGGGTTATAGCATTAGCGAACATGGGCATTCCACCAGCTTATTTGATGCTGGTTGGCAGCACTTTAGAAGCGGTCGGCTTTGCCTTTATTCTTGGTTTTATGGTGTGGGGTTGTCAGCAAGTTTGCCGTGCAAGACGCGCGATTGCGGTTGAATTTATCGCAGCCTTGCTTACCGGTATTATTGTGGCTTACCTTTCTAGTACTGGCTTGCCGATTCCTGTCTGGGCGTTGTGTATCGCAACGATTGTGTTATTCGTGCCCGGACTCTCTATTGCTAACTCACTTGAATGTCTCGCATTCAACGACTTGGTATCCGGAACCAGTTTATTAGGGCAATGCGCACTCACTCTAATCAAGCTGTTTGTGGGCATCACGATGGGACTTAGTATTGGTGAGGCCATTTGGGGACAGGCTCAATCTATTGCGTACACCAATGAGATTCCAACCTGGATGCATATTAGCGGCCTGTTTCTAATATCAACCTGCCTTGGCGTTATTTTTAACGCTCGCCCACTCGATATATTACTAGGATTACCAGTGGCAATGCTCGGAATGTGGGGGCCGTTCTATCTTGGGTTTGATAGTGGATGGGTTGTCGGGACTTGGATAACCACGGTTCTTATTACCCTCTACGGAACATGGATAGCAAAGAAAATGGAACTCACCGGGTCTATCTACATTGTTCAGGGTATTATCATATTAGTCCCTGGTAGTAGGGTCTTGGTAAGTGCAAGTCAATCCGTATTTGAACAATCTATCTTACCGATCCCAAGTATTGGTCTATCCGCACTATTTATGTTTTCAGCCATTGTCGCAGGGCAAGTAACTGCATACTCGATATACTCACCAAAGATTGAACGTTAATCCGCTCTGCTGGTCATGAAAAAGCCCTATTCAAAATCCACTTAATTGAGAACTTTGAATAGGGCTCTTTGCCTCTATGCTTCGCTTTCCGGTTGAAACTACCTTTACCTCTCTTTGCTTTTACTACTCTCGTTCTGAATAACTTGCTTGTGACTGCCGCTTTAAGCGCATTATCTTTGATTATCCCGCGTCCAAATTCTGTATCTAAACTCAATTCATCCGGACAGAGATTATGTTTTGAATTACTCATAAACACTCCTTATTGGTCAAACCAGATTGAACAATAATTTCGCAAACTAGTCAATTTCGTAGAATTAAATTCATAAATCTCTTGAAAAACTTCATGCTTGTTTCATTTATTTGCAACTTCATCAAAAAAACAGTGGTTAAAAAGTGACTAAATACAAATATTTCCATGTATCCTTCCGATAAATGTTGACTCTCTCTGAATTTAACCTAGACTCAACGTCGGCTAGAAAGAAAGTTCTTTGTTCTCACATTTCGTTGGATGATTAGTAAGTCCGCCGTCCTGTGGTACGCAATAGCAATTTATTTTTCCACGCTATAAGCGCCTGAAAGGCGAAGATTTACACAATATTAGATATTTAGGAAATAGACATGTCTAACAAAGCTACTGGTACAGTTAAGTGGTTCAACGAAACTAAAGGCTTCGGTTTCATCCAACAAGAAAACGGTCCTGACGTTTTCGCTCACTTCTCTGCAATCCAAGGTGACGGCTTCCGTACTCTTGTTGAAGGCCAGAAAGTAGAATTCGAAATCACTCAAGGTCAAAAAGGTCCACAAGCTGAGAAAATCACTCTAGTTTAAGACTTATAGATTTTGATATGGTAGCCAGCTATTAGCTGGCTATTTTTTTGCCCAACTTTCATGATATTGCTCTCCGGATAAAGGAAAAGATTAACTTTACTCAATAAAATGCAAACTCGACGTGAGAGTTGATGTATCCTAATGCCACTGTCCCGCTATGCCTCAAAATCCTAGGTATTTAGCATCATATCTAATGTTATTTTCTACAACGTAGACATTGACAGAGATAACTTCCTCACACATTGAGACTGATTAAAACATGGCTCTAAAACCTACTATTTATAAGTTTCGTATCGCTATCTCTGATATGAACAACGACTACTACGACTCAAAAAACCTGACTATCGCCCTTCACCCTTCTGAAAAACCACAGCGAATGCTGGCACGCATCTTTGCTTTCTGCCTAAATGCCCAGGATGAGCTAGAGTTCACAAAAGGTCTTTCTACGACAGAAGAGCCCGATCTGTGGCATGTAGAAGACGACCAATCTATTACCCATTGGATTGAGATCGGAGAGCCTGAACCTGACCGCATCAAAAAAGCAACTCGCCTTGCAAAGCATGTAAAGGTTTATACCTACAACACAAAAGCATCAGTGTGGTGGGATAAGATGGCAGGTAAGTTTGGAATGCTTCCAGTGAATGTAGCAAGCTTAGATTACGATGCAATTGACATGATTGCCCAGCATCTCGATCGTGGTACTAGCCTGTCTGTCATGATCACTGGCAGTTCCCTATTTGTTGACATTAACGAACAACATATCGAAGTAACATTGAAGGAATTGCAGACGCATGACGCCTCTTAGTGAACTTATTCATGAAATGGGAATAAAGAACATTCCTTTCGTGAGTAAGCATAAAGCAGCGAGACGACGCTGGACAAAAGAGCAAGCCCCTTTGTTCATAAGAGTATGTGAAAACAAGCCTGATACGGCGCCTGCCCTGCACCTACTTGGATTGTTAACAAAATCTCACATCGAAGCCAGTGCTCTGTATGAACAGCAGGCTACGTCAACGCATAATATGCAGCAAGTTCTGAATGATACGCTAGGCGAAGAGCACGCAGAGAAATTCACTAATCAGTCTGCCGAGGACTTAGTGTTGGTGACGCACTTATGGCTATATACCCAAGGTTACCTTAACATGGACTTTAGCCTTGCTCACGATCACGCGGAGCAAACCCAGAATACTTTGCAACATGAGCTCGTGATAAAACGAATGGATTTAGATGCCTTTCGTACTGATTTGATGCAAAGCTTCTACATGGGTAAAGAAGCTAACCCCACAAAAGCGCATGGGCTTTTTGGATGGATGAAGCGCCTGTTTTCCTTATAAAAAACATGGTTTTGTCAAAACAGAACAACTGCTAGACTACCCCTTCTCATGCAGCAGGTTCTCTGTTGCATGAAACTCAAGGACACTCATCCACTGAACATCAAGGGATCATTATGAAGTTTATCCGTTGGATTTCACAAAAAATAAAAACTAATAAAGTCAACACATTAAAAATCCAACTGTTTATGAACAGCTCTATTCACTTTACTTGTTGATAAATAAACATCGAGCTATAACTAGAGAGTCTGGTTTAGAATGGATGATTATGGAGATTAAAGGATTTACTCGAATAATTAATGAGTGACCATCACCAACTGACCATCAAATTCGTCTCATCGAAGATAAAGCTGACAGTATCAGTCATAAAGACTCACTACAAAGTTAATTGATCAGTGCAGATCGTCGGATGAAGTATCATGTCCTCATTGTGGTTCTATCAACTTACATAAGGATTGCAACGATACCGATTTAGAGAGCCTCTGTGCCACAAGACTTTCAATGCTCTGACTAAAACGCCACTAGCTCGCTTGAGAAAGCGGAAGTTGTGAAGTCGAAATGTGGAGTGTAAAGCCGAGAGTAAACGATTCGCCAATCGACAAAGAGCTAGGTGTAGCAATTACAACAGCATTTAGAGGGTGGCATCACTTCCCTGCCTCTCCAACCATCAGTAAAATTTCTGAAGTCTTCGGGATTGTTGAGGCAGATGAAATGTTCTTCTTCGAAAGCTACAAAGGAAAACGAACTATCCATCATCGTGAGCCAAGAAAGCACGGAGGCATGTGCGATAAACGCAAGAAAGAAGACCAAACTGCTGTGCTTACCGATAAAGATAGCAGCGGTGGTCTAACTGAAACAATGCTGGGACGACCAACTAAAGAGAAAATTGGTGAAGCATTGAAACCCATTATAAACACCGACTCGATTCTGTGCTCGGATGGCGCTCACTCATACAGAAGCTTTGCTAAGGAAAATGGCTTAACTCATTACCACACCATAGCAAGCAAATCACAAAGGGTCATTGGTAAACAACCCCACATTCAAAACGTCAATAACTACATGATGTGCACAAGAGGCTGGATGCAAAGGTTTCACGGGGTAGGAACGGATTATTTACCGAACTATCTAGGTGGATGCGCTTATTGGAGAACATGAAGAACAAGGAGTTACCTCTCTGACTTCATTAGTGATGCTTTTAGTTTTCACCACAATCAACAAACGCTTGAGGCAATATCATCGCTGCAACACTCGACCAAAAGAACTCCAAGGTTTTCAAAAGTAGAAAGCCTTATTACCGCATACTCTAAAAGCAACCTTGATGATGAGTATTGCCTTTACTTGACAGCGGCATTAGCTCGTAAAAAAGAAACACCTTTACCAAAGGCAAAGTATGGGGTCATACACGCAATAGGAATGGTTAATTTCTAATTCGATAAGAACACAAAGCCTTTTGTGAGTGCTTCAGACTTTGACGTAAGCAGCAGTTCTGGGAGCGCTAGGTCAAAGTTAATTCGAAATCTGTTCGACATGTTCCCATCAGATCCTAACTGGACTTTGCACGATAATCCGCATATCTGGTTAACATCATGTAGATATAAGGCAGATGCCTCTTGAGATTCAGAGCAAGCATTTGAACAAAATATAATTCCATTTATTCCCCAATAAACGTCTTTATGATTACTGTTGTAATACTTCGAATAAGGGTGACCGACATTTAACGAAAATAGAGCAGATTAAACACTAGCCTAGAGATTCTTGGTTGGAACAAATTGCAGATTTGTGCAAGGTATTGAACGATAGCTATCAAAGCCAGGCTGATGAATGGGAGCGATATCTTCAAAAGTTGAACGACCAAAAAGCACTTTCATCATGGAGCGATTTGATGACGAAAGCGCTCGGTGCGATTAGGGTGGAACGGCTTGAGCAGTCAGAGATTCTTGCGAGATTCAAAAATCCAAGATTCAACAGCCTAAGAAATACTCGGCTTTATTAGATGCTTTGCATCAGGGGTACGTAAAAGAGCTGCAACACCAAAATGCTATCGATTTTGATGACATGATCATTCGAGTCATTCAAGTTATTAATAATGATGAATACCAGCCTGAATGGAAGTATGTACTTGTCGATGAGTTTCAGGATATCTCTGCTGCACGAATGGAGTTTATTAAGTCAATTATCTCTAAAGGCCCTCAACCATCGCTCACAATTGTTGGAGATGACTGGCAGTCTATCTATCGCTTTTCAGGTGGCAAGCTTGAACTTACCACGCGTTTCGATGAGATGATTGGCCCCTACTCTCTCACTAAGCTTCAAAAGACATTTCGTTACACTAATAGCATCGCTAATACCGCTGGTCAGTTCATTATGGAGAACCCTGAACAGTATGAGAAGCACATTAAAACCCATACTGTTGTTGACCAATCGCAAGTTTTCCTGCTCGATGATAAAGTCGGAAAGTAAGATGGTGTCTACGACAGAGTTGAAGAGGTCGTAAAAAAAATCAGGGCCAATGATGTCGTTGGCAGCATTGCGATAATTGCGCGATACAACTATTTACTCAACGACACAAAAACTGCCTTATCAAAGGTCCAGCTAACTGACAACGTCAATTTTTGGAGTTTCCACAAATCCAAAGGGCTTGAAGCTGACAATTGTATTCTGATTGGTTTCTTCCAAGGTAAGAGTGGATTCCCGAACGAAAACCGAGATGACGCAATAATCGAAGCTCTACTTCCATCGTTGAATTCCTATCCACACTCTGAGGAGCGCAGGCTACTCTATGTTGGTATTACCCGAGCGAAAAAAAATGCTACATCATTGCAAACCCCTCAGCACCATCAGACTTTATAACAGAGTTATTAGCTCCCAAATATGAGCTAAACATAGCCTCCACGGCCTTTCAAGAGCAATACCGAAGAATTTTCAAATGCCCAAACTGTGAGGATGGATATCTAAGGCTTATTCAAGGTAAGTTTGGTGAATTTTACTCTTGTAGTTCTGGTTTCGGCTGCGATGTAGGTAAGGCGCGAGTATGCAGTAAATGCAGAGCACCTTCTATCGACACAAGAGATGCAAGTATCTGTAATAACTCAGCCTGCAACAACAAACTGAAAATATGTAACAAATGTGGGCGCCCGATGAAAAAGCGTCAAGGAAAGTTTGGCGAATTCTGGGGATGTTCAGGCTATGGAGTAAAGAGTGATCAATGCACGAATACAACTAAAATATGACACACTGTAGTATTTACAAATTCAGACTTAATCCGGCAGTTAGCCAGTTTTCTACCTGGTACCTGTTGGATCATATTTGGGCTAGATTCTTCTAGATTTACCGTCTTCGAATGTTTTTGTAGGTGTCCTGCTTCAATATATTGTCCATTGATGATAACTAAGAATGTTCTCGTAGCCCATAATTCACCGGATCTTTCTGTTAATCTTTCGTTAAACCATACAGTTTCTCTCTGTACATGTCAGCCAATATGGTCTTCTGGATGCATACGAGAATGCTATTTTCTGTAGCAGCATCGTTTTAGTTTTGGTCTAGCCGCTATCATTAACGACCTGGGAAGACGGTGGCAGTACTGTTCAACGAGATCACAGTAGCCACTAAATTGGTCAGTTAAAGTTTTGAGCATTGGTAGTTGTGCACTTTGAAAAACAATAGAACTTTATCATTAAGCATATCCTGCTGTGACTAATGAATTTGTCGTACAAAGCTTCACGAAAGTAGGCTGTATAAAATGCATTCCTCAACAGACTTATTAGTTCCCTGGAAAGGTTGCACTTACCTTGCTAACAATAAGATTTTAATTGAGTGCAGCGAGAAGTTGCAGACTTATTTACATTTACAACTGCGATTGATATGTGTCTATTTAGGCCTGCAAATTCAAGTTTAATGATATTTAGAGTAAGAAATAATTAACTATTATTGGGTTAATGAGTATTCAATCTCTGAGCAGCTTCATATGCTGATCTTGACTGTTTTCCCGCACACTCTGAGTTAAAACGACGTATCATATTAGTGTGAACATTAACCTGTCTGTTGTAATTATCTACAGAATCAGAGTTATATTGGTCAACATGCATAGAGCTTAATTTATCAGATAGCCACTCTGCTTCATTATAAAGCTTAATACATTCTTCCATTTTATCGTCACTGATAACAGGAACATGGCCATATGTTGAAGACGTTGGCGGAACTCTATATTGTTGAGCGTATGCTGATAAAGAGTTTACTAAAAGAAAAACAGTAGATGCTGATAGAATAAATTTCTTCTTGTTTAATTTCGACATTATTTATTACTTTGATTAGAATGAACTTAAGTAAGTAGATAGTTCATTGGAAGATAAGGATGGTTTATTTTTTTGTATTGATATTAAAAGGTCAGACATGGTTATATCTCGATTACCTTTTAGAGCTATTCTTGCAGCTTCATCACAAATAAACTTTATATCACTCGATACGTAATTCTCGGTTTTTAATGCCAATTCATCAATATTGACATCATCTTTTATAGGGCGCCCTAATAACAACTTTTCAAACAGCTTAGTTCGACTAGGGCAATCCGGCAACGGAACATATATTTTTTTGTCAATACGACCAGTTCTCAACACAGCAGGATCTATTAACTCTGGTTTGTTAGTTGCTCCTACGATAAATACGCCATCCTTGCCACAGTCATTCATCTGTGCGAGAAACTCGTTAACCGCACTGGTATTCATATGACTTACACTTTCATTGTCGCGCCTCGGTACAATTGAATCCAATTCATCAATGAACAAAATCGAAGGAGCACTAGATCGTGCATTGTCAAATAATTTCTTTATATTACCTTGAGTTGCATTAACCCACTTGCTTTGAATATCTGATGGCTTGAGTGAAAAAAGAGTGAAGCCAACCTCTTCGGCCATTCGTTCTATAAAAAATGTTTTACCACAACCTGGTGGACCATACAGCAATAACCCATTTGGAATATCTAGCCCATAACGTAGATATTTATCACGCTCTCTTATCGCGTCTATGACATCTGTCTTAATGGTTTCTTTCAAATCCTCCATCCCCGCTATAGCTGAAAATCCATAAGACTTAGAGCTATGGTCTGGTTCAACAACCCTGAGATTCCCCACTCCCGGCTTTGATTTGTATTCAAGCGCAGCGATAAACTCTTTGGCTGTTTGGAAGCGTTGGCCTGGTTTTTCGGCTAAAGCACGCTTAATAATTTCAAACAGGTTATTTCCTGAAACACTTGTAATAATGGGTATTCTAATACCATTTTCTCGTACCTTAACCATTAAAGATTGAAGCTCATTTACATCAATATCACGCGTAGAAAATGAGGCATCCCACGGCATCATATCGTAAAGCAATCGATACAAAATCACACCAACACTAAATAAATCACTCTGTGGCGTTCCGTATCCATCGATAGCTTCCGTTGCTAAATAAATTGCATTGGCGCTAGTTGGATCGGACCGACATTTCTCTCCATTAAAATGAGCACAATCAAAAGTAGAAAGGTGACAACTCTCTTCAAATGTACTCATGTCGATCAAGATTGAATTACAGCTTAAGCTGTTGCAAACAATTGACTGTCTGCCTGAGTGCAGAGACTCTAAACCTCGCAAAATAGCAAGACAAATCGCTTTTGCGGCTGAATTCGAGATGTTGCCTTGACGAGAAATCCTGTCACTCAGAGACTCCCCACTCACATACGTTTGAACAATGAAAGGAAACGTTTGATTGTTTAAAGTATGAGTACCTTGTGCGACTAATACAGGAGCAAATTCAGTAGAGCATGCGTTCATCAACTCAACTTGGTTGGCACAAAGGTCGAAAGAATCTTTTGATGTAAACAAATGCACAACAAAAGTCTGACCTAATGCGTTTGTAACCCGGTAGGATTGGATATGGCTTCTTAACTCAAGCAAAAAGCCAACTTCATAAGTATCGGAAAGAAGCTGGCCTCTGCTGAGTAGCGCCACAATGTCGCTACTCATCACATTATCCTGCTAATACACTATCGTCTATTTCAGAGCGTTCAATTTCTGGTAACAACTCCAATAGGCTTACTACAACAGGGCCTAATTCATCAGCATCTGCACGCTGGCCAACTAACTCGAGACCTTGGTTAATTAACTCTCTCGCTTCAGCTTTATCCGTCCAGCAATACACTTCGAAATGGTTGTCGAAGTCGCGAATATAACCCATAAGTTGATAGCGCTTGGTGATCTGAAAGAACAACGAACCTATCGTATCCAATAAATGCTTACCCGCTTTTAGATCTTGTGATTGCAATACCTCAGCTAACTCACTGCGAATTACATCAACCTGTTCAGTAGTATCATGATTTCCTAAATCATTATTAGCTTCTTCTAGGCGTTTAAACTCAAGCCTAATATTTCGTTCCAAGTTTGGCCAAGCTTCACCTTTACTTTGTCGATCAACTTCTTTGAGTACTTCTCGTAGTTCATCTCTGGCCTTCATTTTTGCATCAACAGAGTCAGGATTTAGATTAAATAGTCGCTCAGCTTCTTCCAGGCGTGAATGTATAACTGGTGATTCCTCTAAGCTGCAAATTGCATCGTTTGCTCGTTTAAACTCTTTTTCCAATGCAATCGTCGAAATAGATTGAACATCAGATGTTGGAACTTCAATCTCATAGGTATAGTCAAGGTAAGCAAAATAGGCCTCTACCTTTATATTTTGACTGCGATCAATGCTGACCATAAGTTCAACATTGCTACCTGCTGGTAAAAGCTTGGGTAAATCTACTCCCGAAATGACAACATCATAGACGTGTTCATTGTAGATAGATCGAGTTCCCTCTGCGTAATGTTCCCCTTGATACAAAGGAATCTTGATAAAATCAGAAAGTATCCCTGGTCGAATATCTTTTTGTGTTTTTAGCTCCCTTTTACAAACACCAGTTGCTGGTAGTGTAGAGTTCTTTTCCAGTCCTTTTAACGAAGAAAAAACAAGATCACCAGACACAATATCTAATATCTCAAGTCCAAAGTGCAAGGGTAATGGCATACTACCCAGTACAGAACCTTGGATAATAGCAAAAGAGGTTGGTTCACAGTCAATCCTGTTTCCTACACAATCAAACAGATCTATATTGAACGTGTTTGTCTTACCCTCTTCAAGCTCGACATCACACACTTCACCACGGCGGTCTATTTCTGTCTTGTCACTCTTCCAAGCCCCATCATTTCGTGACAGTTGCACATAGAGTTTCTCAGGAATTACTCCTTCAGTTTTATCAGCTAGTACTTTTAATGTTACGAATTCTGTAAGTTCAACACTCGATGCTTCATAATCTATCCCAAGTTGAATCTTGGTTCTGTCTCGTTTGGCGTCAACAATAGCATCGGGCAAAGATACCGTTGAAGCGTAAATTGCTGCACCTCGAGCAACCACTGTCATTGGGTCAACGCTAGTATCAGGGGGGCAAATCTGTTCACGTACCATATCACGTAGAATTGGAGACAACGTAGGACCTCCAACTAAAACCAATGAAGCTAGTTGTTCACCCGATAAGTTATTCCGCTTTAAAAGATCTACACTTAAATCGATGGCCCTCTGAACTACAGGTGAGAGAATCGGACGTAAATCTTTTTGGGTTACTGTTAAATCAATGTCGATTTCTTCACCATCGTCATCCTCACGAATATCACCAGCATCCACATAAAATTCATATTCTTCGTTGAATGAAAGTTGATTCTTAAGTTGCTCTGCAAAATACTTTAAGCCTGACCTTAGACTATTAGCTGTGATTGGATCAGCCAGTAATTGTTCAACTTCATAATTCTCTCTAATGTGAGGGATGATCAGGTTATCTACGATTGCGTAATCTAGGTCTTTTCCTCCAAGGTGATTGTCACCTGAAGAGTCAATGACTTTAACTATACCATCTTCGACCTTAACCAAAGCGGCATCGAAAGTACCACCACCAAAGTCAAACACTAACCAAAAGCCGTCTTTGCCCTTTCCTTCAACCCCATAAGCCATAGCTGCAGCAATAGGCTCTTGCAAAGTTTCAATATATTTAAACCCAGCTAACGATGCTGCTCTGCGTACAGCATCGATCTGATTCATAGTGTAAGCGGCAGGAATTGTGATTACAGCAGCATCAATGTTTTCATCTGATACGTAACTTTTTAAATATTTCAATACCTCTGCTGACAATTGCTCTGATGAAAAACTTTCGTTTCTATGAGAAGATTCGTGAGCTTCGTCCGTACCCATGGTACGTTTAAATTCGGTATATGAGTTAAAAGACATCTCACGTTTCATACTCTTTAAACATTCTTGACGAAAAACTTGAAATGCCGGAGCACCAACCTGAACTGCGCCTTTTTTGCTAAATGCTACAGCTGATGGCGTTGTATCCCTTTGATCGTCTAACGACTTGATAATCGTTAAATTACCTCCATCAATTCGCGCTAATGCTGAGTTTGTCGTACCTAAATCAATACCATAATCTATATTTGAACGTTTCATATTTTTCTATCAGTTTGTTGCAACATCAACCTGAGCACGCTGAATTAGCACGCCATTAAAATTTACTTGTGGACGAATAACTTTAACAATAACTTTCTGTTCTCTTTCCAAAGTAGAATCATCAATATAGTTAATTACATCCATATTCATCCGCTCATCATAAGGTTTGTTCAACAGATCGATTATTTCATAACCATTGGCCATAAAATTTTTACGAATACGCTCTAAGCCCTTCATTAGTGGTTTAATTGCTTTGATGCTAGGATCCATTTGAGAAATGTTCTTTTGCATACGAGTAATTTCATCCGCTACTCTCAGAGAAAGTGAGTGATCTAATTCGTCAACAACGTCTTGATTTTCACTCAGTAGAGCTTCAGCTAAAGCTTTGTTTTCTTTTGAAATATTCAGCTGCTTTTCAAATACCTCAAGAAGTTTATTGTCTAGATTTAAACTCTCTTCTTCCAGTGACAACCTGGCTGAATGGAGCTTATGTTCCATATCAATACTAGTCGCTTCAATTCGTCTTCTTAGAACGATAATGACTATGCCAACAATCAATAACATAACGACCAATCCTAATCCAACTAGTGTAAATTTATCACGAGCACCATTGGATAAATCATTTACCATACTATTCGTATTGTTATTGGCCTCTGTCAATTTTATAGTCAAATCATCGGCAATACCTTTTAACTCAACTTTACTATCCACCAGCATACTATTAAATTTAGACAACTGCCTTTCCGCAGTGTCAACATCTGAATATACACTTTCTAGATCAGCATTAAGTTCGTTTATTAATATATTCTGCTTTGACAATTGAATACTAAGATTTTTGGATAAGTCTTGCTGTTTAATATATAGGGCATTTATCTTATCTAAATTAGAATTTACAACCTCAGAAACATCAATTTTCGTTTTGATATTTTTTATATTCTGAGAATTTGTTTCTAACTGATATTTAATCGAAGACAATAAATCCTCTATATCATTAATTCTCTCATGAATCTCAGAGTCCTGAACAACGTAAGAGTCGAGTTTAGTTTCATCAGTTGAAGCTTGCACAGGCGAGTGAAATACTCCAACAAACAAAACCGCAGTAATTATACAACTTTTAATCATTTTCATTTATTTATGACCTTAACAATAATATCAAGACAGATTCTGATGACTCGATTTATGAAATTATGACCTTTAAGTTTTTCAACTAGCAATGGAGAATATTTATAATATCTTTTTATAAAATTCCTCCCTAGTTTAGTTTTTGACAACGTTTCGTCTCGGAACTTGCGAAGGTAAACAACTTGAGGGTGTTCATAATCTCCATACGCCATAGTAGCAATGTAGCACCCCTCTTTTTTTCTAGTCCACTCGTCAGCAGTTGCTTTTAGGCTTTGAATTATCTCAAAGTTTTTATCAAAGCGACGCTTTATGTCGTAATCCATATCAAAAAAAGATAGCTTTAACATTGTCGAATACGCGACATTAAACAATGATGACAAAAATTCTTTTGTTTGTTTCCCGTCCTGAGCTTCATTTACGCAGTCAATAATAGTATTCAAACAAACATTAACAATTAGACTACTTACTTTTATATATTCTTCAGTACGACCTAGCTCTACAGTCAAGAAATCTAGTTTAGGCTTGCACAAATTAATCAGAGATATAACACTATCAATCGATACAAGCCTATCCTTAAAATTTAAAAGATCATCATAAATATCGTCATAATATTTATTAACTCGATTGTTTTCCTTCCTAGCAAGCATATCATTTATGCTTTCTTCAATCTCTCGAATAGTTATGTCTTTGGTGGCTAGTGATTGCGCAAGACTCAATATCTCCAGAGATTCATCGTATACTTCTTTAGTCTCATGAAGTGCATTAAAATAAGCAATATCAAGCTTCATCAACTCTTTCGATAGTGCCTCTGAAATGGCCTTGAATTTAATGTTTTTCCTACCAAGAAAACTCTCAATTCGTTCTAAATCTATTAAATTCTCGTTATATAGGTCAACTGCTAGTCTATAACCACTTTCTGGATTTTTAACAACATTTGCCCTCGTTTTTTCTATATTTCTTTCGATACCAAATATAATAGGTTCGCAAAAAACAGATACCACGTGGTCAACTATCCATTGCTCACAAAGTGAGAATAAGTCAATAATTTCCAGATCAGTCTTATTGCTAGCGATAAACGTTCTAACGATACTTTCAGTTAATCTTATGCACAAATCTTTGCTATCAACTAAAAATGTCTCATCTGTAATTTCAGCAACAATCACATGGAAAGCGTCAGATTGAACAACCTTAAATTTATTTGCTATGCCTAGCTTCAGTTCATTTGACAACAACGATGTCAACTGCAGGGTCGAGATGTTGTTAAGGCACGAAATGTTACTCTTGGTGATACTTCTATTACGAGTAACCTTATCCCAAGTTGCGATCGCTTTTCCAAATGAAGATTCATTTAAGTGACTCAAAGAAATCTCATCAAACTGATTGAGGTTTATAAACCAAAAAAGAGCATGTTCAAGTTTGTCGTACCGCTTATCTATTTGAGAAAATGCTTTAATTATAGAACTATCTGTTCTTTCAATTATGCTTAAGAAATCATAGTCATAATCAGTATTTATACTTTTGCCAATACTCGCATATTTACTTAACTTTGCTTTCTGCCTATGAATTTCTTTATCTTTCGCGTTGGATAAGACACCGATAAATCGGAATGGATTATTTTCTACCAGTAACATAACTATGCTCATTAAGATTTAATTGTGATTTAATCAAATAAATCAGAGGAACAACTCCTCTTGTTCAAACGTACCAAGCAGAAACCAACCTCTCATTAACACAGACAACAAAAGTTATCTAAAATTTGTAATAGGCTTTACTTTTAATCTAATCCCTTGCCAAGAATTATGAACGTAAATATGCTGTTACCCATACTAAGGCGACGACAAAAATTTCAGCTGGATAGCCTTGTGAAACAATAAGAATACCATCAATAATGAATTCGTTTGATTTAAATTATTAATCGAGAGTTTCAATATTTTCTATCACAAGCAAACTTTATGATTCAGGCATCAGTGGACTTTTTGCGTAAACATCAAATCTGATGAAGCCCTCTCCTTTAGCTAACGTTTTAATATTTTGAATAATTTTTCAGGCTTGCAATATCACTTGTTTAGTTGTTACAGAGCGCTCGTGAGCGACAAGCTTTCTCCATCTTAGTTAGCGATAAACGTATTATTTTCGTTTCAGTTGATGCTCATAGTAAGATTGTTTAAACCTAGTTGTTGGGCATGACATCCACTTCGTCGCCACTCGCCAAAATCTGGTCAATATACCCCCAGAACATATCGAATTAATATTAAGTTCCGATCTTGGTAACGATACCCCCCCACAACAGCAAACGGGCTAACGAATTGAATATGCAAATTTACTTATAAAAAACATGGTTTTGTCAAAACCAAACACCTGATAGACTACGCCCTCACATGCAACGACTTTCTTCGCTGAAATAAGTTCGTTGTATGACACTCAAGGACACTCATCCACTGAACATCAAGGGATCATTATGAAGTTTATCCGTTGGATTTTGGGAAAAATCATTCTACTTCTCAACGCAGTATTCTCACCTCGCGGCGTAAAGCGCTCAACAGAAGAACAGAAAAGTGTTGATGACAAAGCGAAAAACTACGCACTGTACCAATTTGAAGCTTGTCCTTTCTGCGTAAAAGTTCGTCGCGCGATGAAGCGTCAATCAGTGAATATTGAAGTACGTGATGCGAAAAACGACCCAGCACACCGTGAAGCACTAGAACAAGGTGGCGGTCGAGTGAAAGTACCTTGCCTTCGCATTGAAAAAGAGGGTGAAACACAGTGGTTATACGAGTCGTCAGACATCGTCGCGTACATCGAAAAAGAATTTGCCTAAGTTCCCCCTAGAACAAAGGCAAAAGAGGCACCTAGTCAGTGCCTCTTTTTATTGATTGACGATCAACATGAGTTCTACACGTCGATTGCAGGCTTTTCCTATAGAGCTACTGTTGCTGCACTTAGGAACCAATTCACCAAAACCTCTAGAAAACAAACGCTGTCGAGGAATCATTGTAAGCAGCTGACTTTCGACTTCTTTCGCTCTTCTTTCGGATAACCCCTCGTTGTATGACTCTGCGCCAGAGCTATCTGCATGCCCATCAATCACAACATCGACATCAGGACGACTTGATAGGTACTGGCCTAAATTTTGAATCCAACTTTGAGAGTTTGCTGATAAGCGAGAGGAATCAAACTGAAAGTTTATTTTTTCTTTCAAGCGTATCATGACATTCTCACCAGCTAGCACCTCATGCGCAATCTGATTGCGATCAAGGTACATCTCTAGGGAAGTCACGCCTTGAGGCTTTTTTTCATCGTACTTCACCGCTGTAACGTGCTGTTTAGCCGAAACATAAGGTATCGTGCTATAACCCCACTCTGGATGCCTTAACTGCTCATTTGATCGTGGTGCAACATCTAACATGTTTCCCGGAATCATCTCCGAGTCAAGACTACTGCACCCACTTAAAATGCCGCAAATGAACAAATACCAATACTTCATACGAATCCCAATACAGTAGTTACTTATGATATTTATCGGCGGGCTTGAACTAAGCTTTAGCCAAATAGAACCATAACTTTATGTTGCTTGTGCAAAAGTGAAGCACAATCTATGCCATCTCGCTTAGTTTTGAAGCACTTTAAAGCTCTTAGTGTAACAATCTATTTAAACGGTTTTCGTCTGGCGCTTTAGACTATAAACTAAAGCATAACCACTTAATTTAGAGCCATTTTATGTTCAAATCTTTTCTTAAAGGTGTCCTTTTGGCCACAGCGGTTGTCGGACTGACTGCTTGTGACAACGGCAACAATCAGCCACAACAGGGCAAACAATATGATGTACTGCCAGTTTCTCTCACTGAATACAACCTTGCTCCTCTAACCGAGGCCTTCTCACTTAACTGCGGCCACTGTCGTACAATGGAGACTTTTGTTCCTCAAATTGAATCGCTGACTGAACAGTCCGTAGAAAAAATGCATGTGACGTTTAATGAGAGTGCGCAAGTTAGTGCCATCATCTTTTACACTGCGGTAATGCAGCTTGATGGCACACCCGACAAGGCATTTATGGAAGACTTATTTGCGGCAGTTCAAATGGGGGCAGATGCAACAGCCGAACAGCGCCAATCAGCCGTAGAAAAAGCGTTTGAGTCCCGTAACTTGGTTAGCCCATACCAACTGGATGAAGCGCAACAAGCTCGACTATTTGAATACATTAACAAAGCAGAAGAAATCACAACCCGTGGTCAAATCAACTCGGTACCAGCTTTCATTGTAAATGGAAAATACCAAGTTATTACCGGTGGTCATGAGACTGTCGAAGCTATGGCTGACACTATCAACTATCTGCTAAAACAACCAAAATAAGACAAGGAGCCATTGTGTCTAAGTTTCTGTTTCCTATTATTATTTTCATCCTTGCGGGTTTCTTCATCTATCGTACTTGGACAAACCACAAAGTCGCAGATGAAAACTTCGCTAAAGGCCAAGAGTTCCTGCTAGAGAATGGCAAGAAAGAAGGTGTAATTACCACGGAAAGTGGCCTTCAGTATCTAGTTTTAGAAGCTGGTACGGGCGATGTTCATCCAACTGCAAATAGCAAGGTAAAAGTACACTACCACGGCACGCTTATTGATGGCACTGTTTTTGACAGCTCGGTAAATCGTGGCGAGCCAATTTCTTTTGGTCTTAACCAAGTGATCAAAGGTTGGCAAGAAGGCCTTCAATACATGGTGGTAGGTGAGAAAATCCGCCTATTCGTACCAAGCACTCTTGGTTACGGAAAAAGTGGCTCAGGCCCTATCCCTCCAGCAAGCGTACTTATTTTTGACGTAGAACTATTAGATATCCAGTAGTTTCCTACTACTTACGCATTTTCAATAGTTAAAGGCCTTGTCGTTCAAAGACAAGGCCTTTTTGTTACTCAGTGAGTTCGGAGTTGAAGTTAATTCTCGCGGTAAACCTCACTCCATCGTCTTCAAGCTCAAAGTGCCATTTCATTCGCTCACAAATACGCTCCACAATCACCAAGCCACAGCCATATCCAGCGTTGTATGTTTCATTGCCATCATGACGATTTATAACAACCAACTCAGTACCAACAAGCTCGATCTCGATGTCACCCACACTGTAGCTGAACGCGTTCTTAATCAGATTATTAATCACAATGGTGACAAAACTTTCCGGAGCATGTACTACACCACTGTCGCTCTCTTTTAGCTGATACTCCGCACCTTGTTTAGCAAACAGAGGAGCGAGTTCTTCCAACTGTCTATTCAGACATGAGACCAATTCATGGTCTCCATAATGCTGAGACTCTATTTTCTCCTTACCTAACAATAGGAAGGCCTCGGTCAACACTCGCATCTCCTCACCTGCCGATTGCATTCGCGCGATGGCTTTCTGTGCCACACGTGGTTGCTCAGGCACCCTGCTTAGAATATCTGCTGAACCTTTAATTACCATGATTGGGGTACGTAGCTCATGCGATGCAAAGCGGCTAAACTCTTGTTCACGACGAAAGTAGCCTGCAATTTCGTTCTTACTGTCCAGCAGTGTCTGTTCTATGTGACGCGTTTCGCTAAAATTGGTATCGACATTGAAGGTTGGCTGGTCTGGCGGCATATAAGCAATTTTATCTTCTATCTTCGCCAGCGGACGGGACAGAATACGCACCATATAAACGCCATAACCCACCATGATTATTGAAAACACTCCTCCTAACAGGAAGGTAAATTGATGTAACGAGCTTTCGTATTCATCAAGATAATCATCGGAATCATCTTGAAAGACAATGTACATTACCCCTTTTCCCGATGGGTGCTCAAACACCACAAAGTGCTTGTCTTCATCCCCGAGCAAATACTCATAAAACCCAGGAATTTTAAAAGACATTAACCAACTTGGCGTCGGTGCTTCACTCCAATACGTATCAAACTCCATTACATTGGGTAACGGTGCATCCCAACCCATTTTTTGGTAGTTGTCTTTGTAGAGTTCCACTTCAGTATCAAGCCAATGGTGTAGGCTCAGTACTTCCAACTTATTTTCGGCAACGTAAATCAACGACCAAAACAATGTAAACATTGCAAAAGTCATAATGCCGAATCCCCATCGAATCTTGCGATAAATACTCGGGTATTGTTTATGCTTTGAGTCGATAACCTTGTCCATGAACAGTCTCTAATCTGGAATCATCAAAACCTTTGTTAAGTGCCGTTCTTAAGCCATAGATGTGGCTTCTTAACGCATCGCTGCTAGGTGGTTCATCACCCCAAACCGTATCAATAACCTCTGAGCGGGACACGGTTGCTGGTGCACGTTTTAGCAGTAACTTAAGAATTCTGGTCTGGATACGACTGAGCTTGATGGCAACGCCCATGCGGGTAACCTCATTCGTTCGTACATCACAATTGATATCGGCAAATTTGAGCGTACCGATATCCTGTCTTGGACCTCGATTTGCAAGTGCATGAATCCGCAAACTCAACTCTTGCATCGCAAATGGCTTCATTAAGTAATCATCACCACCCGCATTAAAAGCAGCGACTTTGTCATCAAGCGTATCTTTTGCTGTTAGGAATAAAATAGGCGTATCACAAAGCTGTTCTTGACGTAGCTTTGCAACGGCACTGATGCCATCAAGTTTAGGCATCATAATATCCATAATAATCACATCGTAATGATTTTCTTGGACTAAGTTCAGCGCTGCCTCTCCATGGTATGCGCAGTCAATGGTCATTCCCTCGAGTTCCAAATAATCGGCAATGGTCTCTGAGACATTGTGATTATCATCGACAATTAAAATTTTCATAGGGCTCACGTTTCTTCACGATCACTTCACAATACGCGCCATAAGATACAACCAAATTCATAAAGAAGCTTTCAAAAATAGGTCCAAATAATGAAAAAATTAGCGCTTGTAGCAGCAGTGGGGTTGGCATTGTCAGGTTGTGGCGGTTCTGGAGGCAGTGGTAGCTCTTCTACTCAACCGACAGCAAAACCGAGCACCGCTATCGGCACAGTAGAATCAGTGAATAGTAAAAACGATTCAATTACCGTAAATGGTTACACTTACCGCGTATCAGAAGTGATGTATGGCGGGAAAAAAACCAACCTGGCTTCGATTAAATCTAATATGATGGTTCAAGTCGGTTCCGGAAAAGAAAAATCTTCTAGCGCACCCGTTGTTGTCACACTAGAACCAACTATGACGGGCCACATTCAGATCATCAATGAAGCCACTGGCGCATTCACCATCAATGGCTTCAAGCTAGTCTATCCAGATCTAAATAAGTCAGATATCGAAAGCGGTGACTGGGTAATGGTTTCTTCTCTACCTGCAGCGAACGACCAATATAAAGTTCTTTCAGTAGTGAAATTTGAATCCAATTTTTCTGAAAAAGATGAGATCGAAGGTCGAATTTCAAGCATTGATATCAATAAGAAAGAGTTCAAACTTGGCGCAAATGTCACGGTCGCTTATGACCGCATTGCAGACCTACAAGTTGGTCAATGGGTGGAAGCTGAAGGTTCTTTCAATGGAAATGTCTTCGATGCTTCTTATGTAGAGATTGAAAACTACAACCAATTAGCAGGTGATAATGATGTTGAAGGTATCGTTACTTGGGTAAACCAAGACCAGAGTGCATTTGAACTCAACTACCGTGGTACGTTTGTAATTAATAGCAAAACCTGCTTCCAAAATGATGATGACGCACCTTGTAACCCGTCGTTGATTTCAAACTTGGCAGTAGGCGCTGAGGTTGAAGTTACTTCTGTATTAGGAACAGCGAACACACCTGTTGCGACTCACGTAGAGTTTGAGAAACCAGACTGGGCAGACGATAACGATGATGACTGGAATGTTAACGAGTTTGAATGTTCTGGCTGGGTAACTAACTATAAAGTAAACGGTGTCGATCAAGCGACCTTTGATATCGATCACTGCTGGAATGACTTAAACCATACCATCGATAATTCAAGCGTAATCGTAAATGGCAATACTCTCTTTGAAGATGGTTTATCGTTTTCTAACATTGAAAATAAACGCATAGAAGTCGAAGGTACTATCATCAACAACGCTAACGTTGCACTTGAGGTTGAACCTTGGGAAGCTGACCATTAAGAAACAGTTAATCGATAAATACAACCCAGAAGCACTGCATAAGTAGTGCTTCTTCCTCTCTCTCGTATCAACTTTTCTTGTCAATTTTTAATACAGATACGTATGGCCAGATGAGGGAATAACAATGCGTAAAATAACACTACCACTAATTATCCTGTTGGGTGCTTGTATATCCGCAAGCAGTTTTGCGGCAACTCAGAATGATGACGCACAAGATCGAGTGGACTCTTTTGAGTGTACAGGTTTAGTCAATAGTTACGATGCTGACTCACGAACTTTTGTTCTTGCTTGCCAAAACGACCATGGACCAGAATTCCAGACCAAAACCGTTGTGATTGATACCAATACCCAACTAAAAGGCGTGCAAGAATCGAACTTAGACGGTGCGACCATTGATGTCGATGGCGTGATTATTAACAATCAAAATATCGCACGAGAAATCGAACTCGCGAACGACTGATTGCCATAAGTCTCAACATTGTTTTATGAGTGTCGCTTCGGCGGCACTTTTCTTACCCTGCAATTTTTCATGGGTCAGTTACACTCAATTAATGTCTAAATGAACACGGTAACTGCAATGAAAAAACGTAACCTTGCCCTACTCCTTTTCTTATTTGTTTCAACTGCAAGCCACGCTGGTTTAATGGATCCTGACTGTGACGCAGAAAAAGCGGCCAAAGCAACCGCAACAAAAGCCGTTGTGGGTGTCGGTGGTCGATGCACACCTAAAGAAGCCTTAAAAGACACCACCGTAGAAGCAGGGAAAGATGCACTGCCAGATGAAGGTGTTGCAGGTAAAGCTGTTGATGCAGTGATACCTGAAAAAGAGAAAAAACCGCTTCAAAACACCACCAAGAAGATCATATCGGATTAACCTAAGGTACTAATAGGTTTACAGGAAACAAAAAGAGCGTCTGAATTAGACGCCCTTTCGTTTTTATGTGGATGGTGTTAAGCGGCTTCGGCCTGACCAATCCAGTGATAATGGTGATTGGCTTTCTTACCGACCAAACCGAGTTCGCTTAGCTCTTCAAACACCTTATCGACTTCTTCAGCTGAGAGTCTGAAATGTTTCGCTACAGCCTTCTTGGTACAGGTGATTTGGTGATTCTTTAGTGACTCACTCACCTGTTCTAACAGTGTTTTTGGCTCTTCTGGTTCTAATGAATCGTTCGCTTCAGATTCATTCCCTTCTTTGATGTGAGGCAAATATCCTGCTGGTTCTGGTTCAATGTCTTTTATGGCTTCCAACGTAACTCCGTTGTAACGTCTGAAATAATGACGGAAGCGTTGTTCCTCACCAATCAAACCAACAAAGAATGCCGCAAAGAAATCCAACAAGATAGACAAGAACACAACTAAGCCTAACTGCGCCTGTGACGATGTCGTACCAAATGCTTTCGCTAAACTGTCGATCAGGCCAATTACCGATCCTTGAGCAACCGGAGGTAAACTATCGCGCTCTGTTGCTAATCGCTGTTGCTCTTCACGTAGCTTATTATTTTGCTCTTGAATACGAGCAACACCGGTTGCTATACGCTCCATCTGAATATATTTCTCAGCAGCCAAATTATTCAACTCGATCTGCTGGTCAATAGAGGCGATTTGACGGTTGTACGCGTCTACTTTTGCTTGTTCTACCGATATATGACTTTGCGCTGTATTAGTTGCACTATTAATACCACCGATACTGCCGCCAATCGAAATAGCTGCAAGTACCAGATAAAAGACTAAAGCAGTCAGTGCACCAGAAAAGTTTCTGTGAGCTCTGCGTTCCCCATACTCATACCAAGCGTAAAACTTGCCCGCTTCAAAAATGATTGCCAAACCACCAAACAGCGCTTGCATCATTGGGTTTTCATCAATTGACAAAAACAATAGGAGAGAAAAAATGGTCGACGCTAAAATGGCTGCACCAGTGAACGCGTAAACACTCACCATCGCAAATCGACCTTTAGGATATCGATATCCGATTTGTTGTTCGTATTTCATTCTTAGAAATTCTTAATTTTCCGCAGAGCCCTTATTTTTCGGGCGCTACGAGCGATATAAAGGTGCGAGAGAGTAACGTATCCTCAACAAAATTACTGTCATAATTCAGTAAACGAGAGTCAAGCGAAGAATTGTTCTTCACTTTGTACTATTTACCAACAAATTAAGGATAATGTGCAGCCACCATTTTGGGAAAATATATGCCACGTATGAGAAATAGAAACGCCTCAGAGGTACGAGGCGTATGTATAGAAAGGAAGTAAGAAGTAACTACTTAAAACACACATCTGCCCAGCGAGCCAAACCTGCTGTTACTGAGCCGAAGTAGTTGCCACTAACAAAGGGAATGTTTGGCAAAACGGTTTGGACTGCTTCACGCAAGATTGGCGAACGTGCTGAGCCCCCGGTCATGAAGATTGCATCGGGTTTTACCCCAGCGAGGTTTACGGCTTCTGTAACCAGTTCAGTCATTTTGGTTTTTGGAGACTCGATTGCATCAATCATCTCATCACGCAACACGTCAACCTCAATCAACTCAGATAATAAATTAATACCTGCTCGATAGGATGATTCTTCAGATAACGCCACCTTCGCTTCTTCAGCACGACGAACGATATTATAGCCAAGCGACTCATGGTATACCTCTAGCAAGCGAGCAAGCTTCTGTGGCTCTTGCGCTTGCTTTTGCAGCAACTTCAATGCCGCTAGATTTTCACGCGAATAGAAGTCATTTTGAGCTTCAACATTGTTAATCGCAATTGGGTTCCAAAACTGAGTCGTTGGCATGACAATGCCTGACTCCATCTTGCTTTCCATACCAAACGGGAACATTAGCTTTTTAAATGCCAACGCAATGTCTAGATCGTTTCCACCAATACGTTGCCCACTATGTGACAGCAAGCTTGCCATACGATCAGCTTTCCCGCGCCAAGATGGCCCCATTTGGATAAGTGAGCAGTCTGTTGTACCACCGCCAATATCGACGACAAGAACCGTTTTGTCTTCCGCAAGCGTCGCTTCATATTCCAGCCCTGCTGCAACAGGTTCGAACTGAAACTCTACATTCCGAAAGCCAGCACGTTTTGCTGCTCGCAATAGAATACCTTCCGCTTGAGTATTGGCCATCTCTCCCCCACGACCATGGAAGTTTATTGGACGACCAATAACTGCATCAGCAATTGTCTGTTGTGCATCATTCTCAGCCTGAGATTTAATATTGTCCATCATGGCGCACACCAAGTCCTCGAAAAAGCTCAGCTGCACATCTCGTAGACCTGATGCGCCCAAAAATGATTTTGGAGACTTCACATAATATATGTCTTGAGGATCTGCTAGATAACGATCTAACGCAGCTTGACCAAAAGCCATATCTTCAAGTTCAAGCTCAATACTTTCTTCACGATTGAAGTTAATTGCGCGACGCAACACTTGTTCTCCGATCTGATCAAAAGGCTTGATGTCACGATGTCGGAAAAGATGCTCAGAAACCGACTCACGAGTCGGCGCAGAAAGGGTGGAAGGAATATAAGGATTAGCTCCCTCAAGCTTGAGCAACTTAGGCTCTCCTTGTTCCATTTTCGCCACCGAACAGTTTGCGGTGCCGTAGTCAAAGCCGATGTACATAAATCCTCCCACTGACGAAAAAGGTCGGCAATGCTACATCAATGCTTATACAAATGCTACAGGCGAATAACGCAGTTTCATGTCGAACCTGCGCTAACCCTCCTATACCAAATCATTCACTTAGAAGGCTTCTGCTTCATTGAAGGTAATCCAAACGCAAGCAAAAGTGCCAGAATGAAAAATACTGGGGAAAATTTTAGACCATCCCAAATGGAATAGCGCTCTTGGAACAACCAAAAAATGCCCACCGTTAACAAGTAGGCAAAATAGCTACAAAACACCAAACTGATTGCAACAAAGCGCGTGCGATTAATAATTAAGACTCTGACAAGGAACTGACTAAGAATACCGGCACAATGAACCGCAAGTTGCCAATTGATAATGAAAATAGCTAATGCAACAAAGCCAGAAGTAATCAGCGCATCGTGCGTTGACAAGATAAAGTAACTACCAAAACGACTTATGATAACCGGGTAGTCTCCCTCATAGACCGTCGACCATGAAATAGCATTCGCGGCCGCAACAAAATTCGCAAAGTAGGCAATGGCATAAAACGAAGTTTGAGAGCTAAAAGGTTGGAAAACATTGTGACAATAGCCCTGCCACTCTTCTACGTTATTTGTAGGACCAACCCAACTCTTGTCGTTTTTAGGCGCGCGCTCAGCAAAAGCCGGACCATTTCTGAACAACAGCCAAAAAATATACAGTGCAAGTACAACTAGAAGTATTGTTAACATACCTCTCCCCCTCAGAAAACGTCACTTTCATTGCCAATAGCGTTGGGGTCGTATACTGCACTTCCCTAAAAATTAAGAGTTAAATTAACTTTAACGCCTTATTAAGCACTAATGATTATCCCTATTGTTGAGGTTGCCAAATTACTACCGCCTCACATTTAGGTTTAGCACGCATTGCTTAGGCACGCTTACCGAGAGAGAGATACTTTACAGCTTAAGCGTCTAACTTATCTTCAAAAATACCAAGCTCACGACCAAGCCATATAGCGCGAACAGTATGATCAATAAGCTCTTCTTCACTGACAGGATGAATTAACACGGAGAAGTCACCACGATGCGTATCTAACCACGATACAAACTCATCGCTTACCGACTCCATGTGCAGTTCAAACATAGGCATTTTATGAGGCCCTACAAGTCTGTTCACAAGTGGGAATACTCGAAGTACATCTTGTCTTTGCTCGCGGATGAGGTCGCTCAGTTGCTGCGCTTTCTGTTCATGGATTAAAGGATAATAGATATGAGCGTGATACATCGTCTCTCCAACTGGTTGTTCATTTTTAGGTAAATACCCTAAGTGCATCGCTTAGCACCCAAGAAACATCGGTATAACATAACCAATAAAAAACGCCACCGGTAAATAATACAAGGTGGCGTTTTAGAGCAACTCGACTCAATTTAAATGTCTAAACGAACAAACCAACAATTGCCGCAATAGAATTACCTGCGATCGCCCTCTTCACTCCTGCACCAATAAAGCTCGTCGGTTTTTCATTATCTGGAAGATCTGGCACTTCATCGATCGTTGTTCTGTTTTAGGAATGAACAACTTTGCGAACATCAATCCTGCGGGTACAGACATCAAAAGCATGCCATGATTATGTTGTTGAGAGCAGCACCATGCCTGCAGACCACTACCAATGATTCGAACGAAACACCTTTCTGTTGTATTGATAATTTCGTGTTTATGGTAACGCTGTCTTGGCGAAACCTAGAGGACAAATGTCCCTCCCTTGACGAGAGAGCTCAAAAGTTCATACATAAACCCTGCAGATTAAAACGAATCCTGTGTGAAATTTCACAGCACAATTTTATTACAATTTTCATGTCAAGCTCAGTGAATCCCTTCAACTTTGAAAACGTAAAATTCCAAAAAGCAGTGTTTTATCCTATAAAAATGTGGTGTAAGCGAAACTTTACTGATGAAGACAACTCAAATTAAAGCATGATTTAACAATTTGTTTACACTTACTATATCTGGTTATACCAAGATTCATCATTGGATTAGGCGGTGTAAACAGCAGTATGAGATGTCGCCTTGTGTTTACCACAACACGGTTTTGCTAGAGAGACGGAAAAGAGGTGCGTCGATAACTAACAAAAACAACTGCAATCCAAGGTATGACCTTTTGCGCTGATATCAAAGCCTGAGTACCCATACAGACTTTGATTTAACTATGAGCAGCTGCAGTCCAAAAGACCCGCAGCGTCAAAAGGAGCTTGAGATGAACGTTCAGGCATTACCCATGCATCGGTTTATCGACCATGATGGGAACCTCGTCAGCCAACTACCCAACTGGGCTGATCTAGAAACCTTGGTCGGGTTCTACCAAGACATGGTATTAACTCGCACCTACGATAACAAAGCGGTTGCCCTGCAACGCACTGGTAAATTAGGCACCTACCCTTCGCATCTTGGCTCGGAAGCCATTGGGATTGCCGTAGGCAGAGCGCTAAAAGCCAGTGACGTCTTTGTTCCTTACTATCGCGACATGCCTGCCATGTGGTGTCGTGGGATTGGTATGGAAAAGAACCTGCAATATTGGGGGGGCGATGAACGCGGTAGCGACTTCGCACCCGAAGGCAGCCCATTCCCTAGCCGAGACTTACCTTTCTGCGTGCCTATCGCCACCCAATGTACTCATGCGGTGGGCGTTGCATCTGCACTGAAGATCCAAGGCAACCATGAGGCAGCTTTGGTGATGTGTGGTGACGGCGCAACATCAAAAGGCGACTTCCTCGAATCGGTTAACTGTGCGGGTGCATGGAACATTCCGCTGGTGTTCGTCGTAAACAACAACCAATGGGCGATCTCCGTACCGCGTAGTTTGCAATGCGCTGCGAAATTTCTCTCAGAAAAAGCCAAAGGCGCCGGCATCCCCGGTATTACGGTGGATGGCAACGACGTAGTCGCCGTGTTTGACGCAACAATGACCGCCCTTGAACGAGCGAGAAAAGGCAAAGGCGCAACGTTAATAGAAGCCGTAAGTTACCGCTTGAGCGATCACACCACTGCTGACGACGCAACCCGTTATCGTAGCGAGGATGAAGTTCAAACGGCTTGGCAATATGAGCCCGTCCGTCGACTTAAAGCCTTTCTCACCAATCAAGGCGTTTGGCATAACGAGAAAGAGGGAGAGTGGCAAGCACACTGTAAAGAACAAGTTGAACTCGCCGTTGAACGTTATCTCAACATGCCAAATCAAGCGCCTGAAACTGGCTTCGATTTCCTTTATGAATCCCTACCCCAAGAGCTTCATGCGCAAAGGGATGAGCTAATCAACAAAGCAATGCGAATGCAGGGAGGGAAACATGGCTGAACTGACGTTGGTTGAAGCAGTGAACCTCGCACTGCACCATGAAATGGAACACGACCCGAATGTCATCGTCCTCGGCGAAGATGTGGGTGACAACGGCGGCGTATTCCGCGCCACTGTAGGGCTCAAGCAAAAATACGGCCTAAAGCGCGTTATCGATACGCCACTTGCCGAAGCACTCATTGGAGGTGTCACTGTCGGCATGGCGACGCAAGGCTTACGGCCTGTGGCAGAGTTTCAATTCCAAGGCTTTGTCTTCCCTGCACTGGAGCATTTAATGTGTCACGCGGCGCGAATGCGTAACCGTACTCGTGGCCGACTCACCTGCCCTGCAGTATTCCGCGCGCCCTTTGGTGGCGGTATTCACGCACCAGAGCATCACTCGGAAAGCATCGAAGCATTGTTTGCTCACACAGCGGGTTTTAAGGTTGTGATTCCTTCATCACCGCAACGCGCTTACGGTTTACTCCTAGCAGCCATTCGTAGCAACGATCCGGTGATGTTCTTCGAACCAAAACGTATCTATCGAACCGTGAAATCTGAAGTGATTGATAACGGCGAAGCACTACCTCTCGACACGTGCTTTACCCTTCGCAAAGGTCGCGACATTACCTTAGTGACTTGGGGAGCGTGTGTGGTCGAATCACTGCAAGCAGCTCAAACGCTGTCTAATCAGGGTATCGAAGTTGAGGTGATTGATTTAGCCAGCATCAAACCCATTGATACCACGACCATCTTCCGTTCACTGGAAAAAACCGGACGACTCTTGGTGGTACACGAAGCCAGTAAAACCTGTGGTGTCGGCTCAGAACTGCTAGCCAGAACCGCCGAACATGCGATGTGCTTACTCAAAGCGCCACCAAAACGCGTCACAGGCATGGATACCATCATGCCGTACTACCGCAACGAAGATTATTACATGATTCAGGAAGAAGACATTGTGCTCGCCGCGCGCGAACTCGTGGAGGATTGGAAATGAAGACGTTTAACTTACCCGATCTCGGCGAAGGTCTCGCTGAGTCAGAAATTGTCAAATGGCATATCAGTGTTGGCGATATGGTCAAGCTCGATCAAGTGGTGCTTACCGTCGAAACCGCAAAAGCGACCGTGGACGTCCCCGCTCCTTATGGCGGCCGGATAGTCAGTCGTCACGGTGAAGAAGGCGATGTGATTAACATTGGAGCTCTGCTTCTTGAGATCGATGAAACTGGAGCAGAGCAACCGGTCTCCGAACAGAAGCAAACTGCTGATGCAGCTACGGTTGTGGGTAATGTATCTCAGCATGCACACAGCGTGAATGTGGATGATTTTTGGATTGGAGGCGAACACAATCCATCGCCTGATAACCTCATCACTGCGCTTCCTTCTGCTCGCCTATTAGCGAAGAAACTGGGGGTGGATTTGGAGTTGGTTAAAGGCAGCGGTCCTGATGGATTGATCGTCGATTCCGATATCTACGACGAAGCTGGCAAACAACGCCCAGGGACCGAAGTGCTGAAAGGTGCACGCCGAACCATGGTATCGACCATGGCGGAATCCCACCACAATGTCGCGGCTGTCACCATTACTGAAGAAGCCGTCTTGGATGGCTGGAAGCCTAGTGAGGATATCAGTATTCGTCTGGTCCAAGCGATCGTGCATGCGTGTCAGGAAGAACCTGCCATGAATGCATGGTTTGATGCTGAGACCATGACACGTTGTGTCCATAGCACAGTGAATATTGGTATTGCCGTAGACAGCCGGCATGGTTTGTACGTACCTGTACTACGACATGCTGACGAGTACGATCCGCAAGAAGTACGTCGTTGGCTAGACCAAACCGTACAAGGCATACGTGAACGTAAGATTGGTCGTGAGCAGTTGCAGCACGCCACCATTACGCTCTCCAACTTTGGTGCAATTGCAGGCATTTACGCAACGCCAGTAGTCACGCCTCCACAAGTCGCGATTGTCGGTGCAGGTCGAATCATTGAGAAAGTCGTGATTCGAGACGGACAAGCTGTAGCAGTGAAAGCCATGCCGCTGTCGATTACATTCGACCACCGAGCATGTACCGGCGGCGAAGCAGCAAGGTTCACAAAAGTACTGGCAGAGCACTTGAGAAAACCAAGTGTTTAGAAAGAGCTTGCTATGAGCAATAAAGGGCTTTCGATTGGAAGCCCTTTTGTTTTGAGGATGAATTTTAAGAGATTCTAGTACGTCATTCCAGCAAGCCTAAGCGCGGCTAGGAATCTAATAACAGCGAACGCTGAAGATCTTTCATAGCAACAAACCAACCGAGCACTTTGACAATAGATTCTGAATCACGCTCGTTCCTCGCTGTTCAGAATGACGACTCAAAGTAGTGAGCAAGAAAGAGATCCCCTACCCGTTCATTCTTCATTCTAAGGAATTACGCTGTTTGGTCCGCACTCAAAAAACGCCTTAAGAACCTGATTCTTCTTAGGAAATTCTAGCACGTCATTCCAGCAAGCCTAAGCGCGACTAGGAATCTAATGACAACCAAAGCTGAAGCACCTTCATAGACATAAACCCACAGCGCACTTTGACAATAGATTCTGAATCACGCTCGTTCCTCGCTGTTCAGAATGAGGACTTAAAGTAGTGAGCAAGAAAGAGATCCCCTACCTGGTTATTCTTCACTCTAGGGAATAATACTGTTTGGTCCGCACTCAAAAAACACCTTAAGAACCTGATTCTTCTTAGGAAATTCTAGCGCGTCATTCCAGCAAGCCTAAGCGCGACTAGGAATCTAATAACAGCGAACGCTGGAGCTCTTTCATAGCAACAAATCAACCGAGCACTTTGATAGCAGATTCCGAATCACGCTCGTTCCTCGCTATCCAGAATGACGACTTAAAGTAGTGAGCAAGAAAGAGATCCCCTACCCGTTCATTCTTCATTCTAAGGAATTACGCTGTTTGGTTTGCACTCAACAAGAATCACCTCAAGAATCTGATTTCCATAAGGAAACTCTAGCGCGTCATTCCAGCACGCCTAAGCGCGACTAGGAATCTAAGAACAACGTACACCGAAGGTCTTTCGTAGCAATGAGCCCACAGCGCACTTTGATAGCAGCTTCTGAATCACGCTCGTTCCTCGCTGTTCAGAATGACGACTTAAAGTAATGAGAAATAAATAGATCCCCTACCCGGTTATTCTTCACTCTAGGGAATGACACTGTTTGGTTTTTACTCAGCAAAAGCGTCCTAAAAATCTGATTATTAATAAGAAAGTCTAGCACGTCATTCCAGCAAGCCTAAGCGCGGCTAGGAATCTAATAACAGCGAACGCTGAAGATCTTTCATAGCAACAAACCAACCGAGCACTTTGACAATAGATTCTGAATCACGCTCGTTCCTCGCTGTTCAGAATGA
>NZ_JBQEQR010000049.1:0-83367 GCF_052037695.1 Vibrio sp. WZ-1
CATTTCACCTTTTTCTACTTGGTCAACGACCGTCAATTTAAAAGCAAGAGAATAATCTCGTTGGGTTCGTTTACTTGTTGATTTCATGACACTCTCCAATTTCATGTCGGAAATGTGTCAACCTTATTTAGGACGGTACAGTGTTTAAATGTGCTTCAGAAATTAAAAAGGCGCTGTGGTAGCGCCTTTTTAATTCAAGTCAGTTTAATTAGTAACCGGCATTGTAGAGCAGTTCACCAGCTTCTTTACATTCACTCTGGTAAAACTGTGTGAGTTCTCCTTCATCGATACCTTTTGCTTTGAACTCGCTCTCAGCAGAGGACAATTGGCTAAAGGTATAGCCGCGTTTGGTCATTAAGTAATGGCGGAACATAGCACGATGTTCAGGTACCGCAGTTCTAATATTGGAGGCATTCGCGCATTCTAGCAGTGTCATATCACTCATATTTTCAGTTTTAGCCGCCATAGCCGAAGTAGTGAATAAAGAAATAAAAGCCAGAGTTGCAACAGTCGCGATTTTTTTCATAATCAGGATCTCGAGTTAATTCAATGTTTAGAGATCATCCATGGCTAATACTGACGGTTTCCGTTTTGATGTCAGTACAGTCGATGCGCGAGCTATAAATCGCGACTGTGTTTGAATACGTAAAGTAAGTTAGCTTGCTTCCAGCCTGGTAGGTGGTGACCGCTATTACTGGCGAACAAGTTTGGATTATTAGGCAAAGGTACAGCTTTAAGCGCCATTTCCAAAAGGGCTGGGGGAGAGAAGGCAACAAGTAAATGGTAATTCGGAGAAATACTCGATACGGGGTCACCATCGTTGTTAGATGAACGCCTGTATGGCAGTAGGCCAAGCAGTTCACGCTTTAAATGGCGGAAGTAACCTTCATGGATCCAAGAGTCATGAGCCTTCCACGCACAACAGGGCGTTTTTATTACGTGAGATAGCTTAAAGAGCTTCTGTGAATATGTGTGTTGGGCTTCTGAGGTTTGGTAGTTTTGCGCTGCAAGGATTTGCCCTGTGAACAGGGAGAGTGACAACAAAAGCAAAAGGCGAAATACGTGAACCAAAACTAACCCTAAAACACTATGGAATCGATATTCGTTTGCTACCTGAAGGTGGCGCTTGCGTATACTAACGACTTGCTGAAAGGATGAACAGTTTTTTGTGACATTAAAAAGGGAGCTTATTTGCTCCCTTTTCAAAATTAGGTCAAGAAACCTTATGCGCTGGCGTAGATAACACTGCCACCTTTAATTGTATCGATGATTTTACGTGAAAGGTTTTGTGGTAAAGCTGGGCAGCCCCAACTGCGACCAAGATAGCCATTTTTTTGTATAAATGAAGGGTTAGCGTAGTCGGCACCATGAACCACAATGTATCGCTCACGTGCTTTGTCGTTAACACCAGACGTCAGGCCATCCAAGCGAAGCGAATAACCATTAGAGCCATAGTAAGTGGTGTCGGTTAAGAATGTCCCTAAAGAGGTCTTACGAGAGTTCACTACATTAGAGAATTTCGTCGCGGTCTTCTTACCGCTGTTTACCCCGTGAGCGACATAGGTGTTGAAAATAAGCTTCTTCTTGTCTAAATCGACCACGTAAAATCGTTTTTCAGTAGATGGTTTACTGTAATCGATGATAGTTAAAAGAGGCTTTTTACGGTCTGAGGTCTTCTTGTAAGCTAAAAACGCATCATTGAATAAATGAAAATCAATGACACCTCCCAACTTGGCTTCTTTATATGTCTTTTCAACAAGTTGCTTTGTAGCTTTTGTTTCTGTCGTTTTTTCTGATTGGTGAGCAAAGGCAAACGGTGAGACTGCCAGTGATGTCCATATCAATAATAAAAATAGCTTTTTCATTTGTACTAAATAAAACTCTTGGTGTAGCAAATTTAGCGAACGCTTCTTGCAGTCGTTAATACAGCATGTACATCAATTTAATTCTATTCTCAATGTTGCCTATTATGCGTAGTGACACCTATTACTCAAATATGATTAGTATTTGGTAAGGATTATCCAACTAACTGACTGAAATTATTCAACATTAAGAGGTTAATCGATGACTTTAAAAATCTTCAGAACAAATACTATCCGATTTGAGTAATTAATAAAACTGTGTTTACTGAGATTTACCAAGAAGGATATTAAATAAAACAACGTTTAATTATCGTTTTAATAAAAATCTCTTTTTAATTCAATTAGATTATTTCAGCGACAGCATTACGTAAAAAATTATTAGACTGTGATCCTAGTCGTAACAAACCATTACTTGCAAAATCTTAATGTAATGGTTGCCACTATGGATTATTAAGCATATTCAACCAAGTGTTCAGCTAGGCTGTTGTATATTGTCAACTTATTCACTTACGTTGCTCACATCATTTGCCTGTTTTGTGTTAGCTTGCTAGAAAACTGTTACCAATAGGCGAAGAAGATGGAAGTTCATGAGTGTGTCTCGTTTATCCTAGTCAAGGATGATCAAGTATTGTTGGAAACCAGAGCAAAGGATAAAGACTCAGATCCAGGTGCAATTGCAATACCTGGTGGCCACATGGAGCAGGGGGAATGTCAGCAAACAACCTTATTCAGGGAGATGGAGGAAGAGCTGAAAATCAATCCCTCTCAGTTTGGTTACTTGTGCTCTTTATATCACCCAACGATCGAGCTGCAGTTAATTCACTATTATGTCGTTACAAGCTGGCAAGGTGATATTCAGAGTCTAGAAGCGGAATCGGTTGATTGGTATTCGATAATAAAAGCGCCAGTTTCAACAAAAGTCGACAGCATAGCATTAAGTGAATATCAGCGACTAAAAGTGTCGTTGAAGCCTGTGTTTAATACGTAGAGTTCGAACAAATAACAAATGTAGTGTGGGCGATAGTTTTTATAAGTTGGACCCACTCTAAAATATATTGAAATGTCCTTCTTTTAAATAGCGATACCTCGCGAAAACTTGATCAAAAATAAACTTCACTTTCAGTCAGTTATGCTATTTTTTGAAAAGGAAAGCGAATAAAGGGAAGTGTATGTCGAAATGGTTAGATTGGGCAAAGCAACTTCAAGCAATTGCTCAAGCGGGGGAGGCGTATAGTAAAGACGTCTTTGATTTGGAACGGTTTAAAATGGTCGAGTCCATTGCATATCAAATGTTTGCTGACATCAGCCAAAAACCAGTGGCTGATATTCAAAACTTGTTTATTGATGAAAAAGGTTACCCGACACCGAAAGTCGATCTTCGAGCTGGCGTTATTAAAGATGGCAAGATTTTACTGGTGAGAGAACGTGAAGATGGTGGTTGGACATTGCCTGGCGGTTGGGCTGACGTTTGTGAAACACCAAGTGATGGAGTAATTCGAGAAGTATTAGAAGAATCTGGCTTAGTTGTTGCAAATCCAAAGTTGATCGCTATACGTGATAGGGCAATTCACGATTATCAACCACCTTATCCGTTCCATATCTACAAAATGTTTTTTTTATGTGAGTATGTTTCTGGTGAGCCAAAAGAAAACATAGAGGTCTCCGAGATAGAGTTTTTTGACCAGCACAAGATCCCTCAGCTATCACAAAGCCGAACGCTACCGAGAGATATTGAAGTGGTGTTCGATGCTTTTTACAGTGAAGATTTTCAAGTGCATGTGGATTGAGGAGAGATTATGAGTCAACGATGTGGGCAGTGCAGGCAGTTTACTCGCCAAAAAGGTAGCGTTGATCTTTGTGATGCTTGGGGTCAGCCGACTAATGCAAAAAGAAACGCTTGTGAGTACTTTATGCCGACAATTCGAGCAAAAGACCGAGTGATTAGCCCGCGAAATGCCAACATGCCCTAAAGAATTATCATTAGTTGGGAATTGTTTAAACAATCAGTATTAACAAGTCACTGCAAACGATTACTTATCGGGTGAACTACTGTATAATATGCGTTGTGTCACAGTTTGGTGGCGCGTGGTACATTTCAGGATCCCCATGTTGAAGAAATCTCTTGTGTTTATGCTGGTCGCATACTCACTCCCTTCTGTTGCGAGTTCAACAATTGGCATTGTTGGTGCAATGGACGTTGAAGTAGAAGCGCTTTTACCGAAAATCCAAAATCAGCAAGTAAAGAAGATTGGTAGTCACCATTTTTACATTGGTGAATTAGAAGGTAAAACGGTTGTCGTGACTAAATCGGGCGTAGGTAAAGTGAATGCCGCAATGACAACCACACTCCTGATTCAATCTTTCGGTGTTGACCAACTTATTTTTACTGGCATTGCTGGTGCTAGTGATCCTAAGCTGGACCCACTCGATGTGGTGGTCTCAACCCGGTTGGTTCAGCATGATGTTGATCTAACAGCATTTAATATGCCAAGAGGACTGCTTCCTGACTATCAAGAACGCTACTTCTACGCAGACAAAACTCTTCAAAAGTATGCGTTTGATGCCGCGGTTGAAACCTTAGGCAAAGAGAGCGTTTATCGTGGCATTATTGCATCTGGTGACCAGTTTATTGCAAGCAAAGTGAAAGTGACGGGCATCTATCAAGAATACAATGCGATGGCAGTGGAGATGGAAGGGGCTGCTCTTGGTCAAGTTGCCGAAGCGTTTAAAGTGCCGTATGTGGTGATTAGAACAATTTCGGACAAAGCGGACGGTTCTGCGGATGTCGTTTATTCAGATTTAAAAAAGGCAACAGCAGATAACTCCGCCAATATTACGCTAAATATGCTTAAGCAGATGTAATTGTCTTAAAAAAGCAGCGATAAAACGCTGCTTTTTTGTGCCTAAGTCACCCTATGCACTGACTGGCTCTTCAAATCGAACATCGTTTGCTGAGCGCCACCAATGATCCAGTTGCTCTCTATTCATCGGTTTGCCGAACAAGTAACCTTGCATGAAGTCACAGCGGTAAGCAGAAAGCCATTCATGCATTACGTTGTGTTCAATGCCTTCAGCTGTCACTGTTTTGTTTTGTGCATGGCAAAGCTCGATGATTGGCTTAATAACATGTTCATTATCGGTATGCATTAAGGTCAGCAGAAACTCTCGGTCGAACTTGATCTTTTGAACGGGGTATTGAACCAGTTGGGTCAATGATGTGTAACCAGAACCAAAGTCATCGATCGCCAATCGATAACCAAGTCTAGATAGTTCGTCGAGTAACACTGTTCCTTGCTGATCACTCGCGAACGTTTCCGTTATCTCAAGCTCAATGCACTGTGGAGGTACTGAATTGGCCTGGGCATGCTTGTGTATGTATTCTGCCATCGACAGCGAGTTGAGTTCAGCTGAGGAGAGGTTGATGGATAAAGTAATATCTTTGCTGAAAATCTCTTTTAGATGGTGGTATTCCAGCATTGCATTGGAGAAGACCCAACGATCTATCTTGTTAAACTGACCGCTTTGTTCTGCAATTGGAATAAACTCGGCGGGTGCCACCACTCCAAGGTTGGGTGAATTCCAGCGTAGCAATACCTCAAGGCCTTCAATCTCGTTTGCTTTGTTATTCATGTACGGCTGAAATACTAAGTGGAACTCTTTTTCTATATCTTCTTTTCGTAGTTCGCGCTCGATATCACCTTTTCTCTGGGCGGCTTCATCCATTTCAATGGAATAGTAAGAGGCTTGGTTTTTACCAGCACGCTTTGCCTGATACATCGCGGCATCAGCACAAGATAAGAGCTTCTCAATATCTTGTCCGTCTTGAGGAAATCCTGCGATACCGACACTTGCCGTCACAGGTAACCCGCCAAAATGGTGATGATTACAATTCTTAATCGGTTCAAGGAGTGCATTGGTCAGTTCATCTGGTAGAGAAGAGGATTGGTGCTTACTGCTTAAAAGAATGGCAAACTCATCTCCTGACAGACGAGCACCAAAACAGGCACTATCGTGTTTGTGTGCGAATAAAGCGCATACTCTTTGAATATGTCCAGCAAAGGCTTTCAGCAGTTTATCGCCCCATTCATGGCCATACTTGTCATTCACGAACTTGAAATTATCTAGATCGACATAAATAACCCATAGGCTGTCTGTGCAAGAGGCAAGCTCTCTACAGGCGAGGGTTTGAAAGCGAGAGCGGTTTGCGAGTTGTGTTAATTGGTCTGTTTCAGCAAGGCGCTTAGTTTGCTCATAACTTTTTCTTAGCTCTTGGTACATGTCAAAAAAGCGTTGCGACAAGCGCCCAATCTCATCATTGCTGTTGAGTTTTTCGATGTTATCTCTCGCATTGCTTTCAATGTCTGTTAACTGGTCATCAAGCGTGGCAATAGGCCGCATAACATAGAGATATAACGTGATAACAATCAAGGCGATGGTGATGAGACCAGCGACACCAAAAGAGAGGGCAAGTTCTAACCAAACCTTTTCGACTTTATTCCACATTAGATATTCTGCGGGCGAGAGAATGGCATAAAAACTGGGGAGCAGCTCTATCGTTTGCGCCAATGGTATATCGAGATAGATAGGTTTATCAGAAAAGGTGATGACGCTATGAGTATCGTATTCAATTTCGTGTTTTATATCATTAAATGACTCCAATGATACGGATGCCACAATGAATAGGTTAAAGGCTGGTTCAAATGTTGTCGCTACTTCACCGGTACGGCTATCAAGGACTTGATACTTTAATAAGATACTCTGACCGCTAGAATTGTAGATAAACCCGGTATGGCTAAAGGCCTGTTGGTTATTAAAGGTTTTCTTTACGTACGCTGAAATCTTGGGGTCTAGTATGCCAGAGGGCTGATAAGCACTTTCTTGGAAATACAATGCTTGGCTTTGGCCGTTAAGAATTGCCATGTTAGTGTCGCCGTTGTAGCCATGGCTTAACACTTCCACCGTTTCTGCTAACTGGCTTTCTAAACGAGTAGATTGTTCATTTGAGCCTTGGTTGGCTAAATAATCTAACACCGCATAACTTTTTGATAGGGTGTGTGCGTAGCTGTTAAGAAACACATTCGCTTGGCGAAGTTGACCTGCAAGCTGATCCATCTGAAGTTGGATATAGCTGTCTTCGCGTTTTATCAACGTGACTTTTTGAATGCTGTAGATGATATAGCTAGACACCAATGCACTGAGCAATATGACTGGCGTGACAAGCAAAATGATTCTATTGCTAAGTTTCATGTGGTGATAATTTTAGTTTTCCATTGCTTCTCTTCTAATAAGAAGCCACTTATTGCATAGATTGATTTTTCAACGAATTGTATGTTGTATATGAAACAAAGTCTTACAAATGTCGTAAATTTGTGAAGGAAAGGGTAATTTATAAACAGAGGGCTTTGTATTCTTGAATTTAAGACAAAAGTGGACTTGGAAATGATCGTTAACCTCAGTTTCGTGGTTAGTTATTCATCATCGAAACGTTTCGATGGCAAAGTGTGACCTCACTATCCTTTTCTTAATCAGTTAGTACTCAATTGCGGATCATTCTCACACCTTATCGATCTGTGACTGGTCAATTATTCCTGGCATTCTATTATTGCATCGAAACGTTTCGATGAGTGTTTTGTCAATATAGAAATTAATCCAAGTTAGACACTCACAGTTGTATGAACGTGTAACCGAAAGGTCGATGAGATGAAAAAAAGTACCCTAATTAACTCAGAAATTTCTTACTTGGTGGCGACGCTGGGTCATACCGACGAAATCACCATTTGTGACGCGGGCTTGCCAATCCCTGATCATGTTCAACGTATAGATTTAGCGTTGACTCATGGTATTCCTGGTTTCCTTGATACCGTTCGCGTGATTCTGTCTGAGTCTCAAATTGAAGGGGTCATCATTGCTGAAGAATTCGCAAAAGTTAGCCCTGTTCACCATGATGCATTGATCACTGAGCTAGCAAAAGAAAGCGAGCTAGCAGGTAAGCAAATCGCGGTTAACTATGTATCGCATGAAGATTTTAAAGCTCGCACAGAACAAAGCCGCGCTGTTGTTAGAACAGGCGAGTGCACACCATACGCGAACGTGATTTTCCAAGCCGGCGTGGTGTTTTAAGCCACAACTAATTGAGGATAAATTATGACTCAAGCCATTCTACAACTCAGCGACATCGAGAAAGCGTTCCCGGGCGTTAAGGCGTTGGATAAAGCCAGCCTTAATGTTTACCCAGGTCGCGTGATGGCGTTAATGGGCGAGAACGGGGCAGGTAAGTCGACCTTGATGAAAGTGCTTACGGGCATCTACCACATGGATGCGGGAAGCATTAAATATCAAGGTCAGCCAGCGGCGTTTAAAGGTCCGCGTGACTCTCAAGAAGCGGGCATCAGTATCATTCACCAAGAACTGAATCTGATCCCTGAGCTGACAATCGCTGAAAACATCTATTTAGGTCGTGAATTTACTGGCTCGATGGGTCGTATTCAGTGGGGCAAGATGTACGAAGAAGCAGACAAATTGCTTCAGCGCCTTAATGTAAAGCACTCTTCAAAAACATTGCTTGGTGATTTAAGTCTTGGTGAGCAGCAAATGGTGGAGATTGCCAAAGCGCTGTCTTTCGAATCTAAAGTCATCATCATGGATGAGCCAACCGATGCACTAACCGATAAAGAGACGGAATCACTGTTCAAAGTGATCAACGAGCTTCGCGACCAAGGTTGCGGCATCGTTTATATCTCACATCGCCTAAAAGAAATCTTTGAAATCTGTGATGACATTACCGTGCTACGTGATGGCAAGTTCATTGGCGAATGCCAAGTGAAAGATACCAACGAAGACGGACTTATCGAGATGATGGTTGGCCGTAAGTTGGAAGAGCAATACCCGCGTATCGATGTGAAGCACGGCGAAGTTTGTCTTGAAGTGATTGGCTTAACTGGTTCTGGTGTTCACGACATCAACTTCACCCTTCAACGCGGAGAGATTCTTGGTGTATCGGGTTTGATGGGTGCAGGTCGTACTGAACTAATGAAAGTGATTTACGGCGCACTACCAAGTGAGCGTGGTGTCATTAACTTAGATAACAAGACTATTAACCCAGTTAGCCCACAAGATGGTTTGGCAAACGGTATTGCTTACATCTCTGAAGACCGTAAAGGCGATGGCTTGGTGCTCGGGTTATCCGTGAAAGAGAACATGTCTCTGTGTGCGTTAGATAAGCTCACCAAAGATTTCCAAATCCAACACGGCGAAGAAGTTGTGGCGGTTGAAGACTTTATCAAACTGTTCAACATCAAAACGCCAACGCGTGACCAAATCATCGGCAACCTTTCCGGCGGTAACCAACAGAAAGTGGCGATCGCAAAAGGGTTGATGACCAAACCTAAAGTTCTGATTCTGGATGAGCCAACTCGCGGTGTCGACGTGGGTGCGAAGAAAGAAATCTATCAGCTAATCAACAAATTTAAAGCCGACGGCATGAGCATCATCTTGGTTTCATCTGAGATGCCAGAAGTGCTAGGCATGAGTGACCGCATCATGGTGATGCACGAAGGTCGAATTACAGGCGAATTTGATGCGAAAGACGCCGACCAAGAAACACTACTCGCTTGTGCCGTAGGCAAGAGAATGAATGAGGAAGCAGCATGAGTACTAATACCATGAGCAAACCAAACGAAACTGGCAGCAAGAAGCTGTTCACCAAAGAGTGGCTGATTGAACAAAAATCATTGATTGCACTGCTGTTTTTGATTGTTGTCGTGTCATTTTTAAATCCGAACTTTTTTACGGTAGACAACATTCTTAATATCTTGCGTCAAACCTCTGTTAACGCGATCATCGCGGTAGGTATGACGTTGGTTATCCTGACCGCAGGCATCGATTTGAGTGTAGGCTCTGTACTCGCGCTATGTGGTGCCTTCGCCGCGAGCATGATTGCACTAGAAGTACCTGTGCTTATCGCGGTTCCAACAGCATTGTTCGCTGGTGCAGCTCTGGGGGCGATCAGCGGTATCATTATTGCCAAAGGCAAGGTTCAAGCCTTTATCGCAACACTGGTTACCATGACGTTATTGCGCGGTGTAACCATGGTTTACACTGACGGTCGTCCTATCTCTACAGGCTTTACTGACACTGCTGATGCATTTGCATGGTTTGGTACAGGTTACGCACTTGGTATTCCAGTACCGGTTTGGTTGATGGTGATTGTCTTTGCTGCGGCATGGTACCTACTAAACCACACTCGCTTTGGTCGCTACGTGTACGCACTTGGTGGCAACGAATCAGCAACGCGCCTTTCTGGTATCAACGTTGACCGTGTAAAGATCGGTGTATACGCCATCTGCGGTATGTTGGCAGCGCTTGCGGGCATTATCGTGACGTCTCGTCTGTCTTCAGCACAGCCAACTGCGGGTATGGGCTACGAGCTAGACGCTATCGCAGCGGTTGTTCTTGGCGGTACTAGCTTGATGGGCGGTAAAGGTCGCATCATGGGTACTTTGATTGGTGCTCTAATTATCGGTTTCTTGAACAATGCGCTGAACCTACTCGATGTTTCTTCTTACTACCAAATGATTGCGAAAGCAGTGGTTATCTTGCTAGCAGTACTGGTAGACAACAAAAACAAGTAATTGATATTTAAATAAAGAGCTCCATTACATCCTGAATACAAACCGAGCCAGAGGACGTGTGCTGGCTCACCCTACACAAAGGACTAGAACGATGAAAAAACTCGCAACTCTTATCTCTGCTGCACTTCTTTCTTCAACTGTATCGGTAGCGGCGCACGCTCAAGATACAATGGCGATTGTAGTTTCTACACTGAATAACCCGTTCTTCGTAACGATGAAAGACGGTGCAGAAGCGAAAGCGAAAGAACTGGGATACGACTTGATTGTACTGGACTCGCAAAATGACCCGAGTAAAGAACTGTCAAACATCGAAGACCTAACGATTCGTGGCGTAAAAGCGATTCTGATTAACCCAACAGATTCAGACGCTGTGTCAAATGCGATTCGTATGGCGAACCGTTCTAAGATCCCTGTGTTGACACTAGATCGTGGTGCAAGCCGTGGTGACGTAGTGAGCCACATCGCATCTGACAACGTAGTTGGTGGCGAAATGGCTGGTCACTACATCATGGAAAAAGTGGGTGAGAAAGCGAAAGTCATCCAACTAGAAGGCATTGCTGGTACGTCTGCAGCGCGTGAGCGTGGTGAAGGTTTCATGACAGCAGTGAAGGGCAGCAACATGGAGCTACTAGCAAGCCAACCTGCTGATTTTGACCGCACTAAAGGCCTGAACGTAATGGAAAACTTGCTTGCAGCGAACCCAGATGTTCAAGCGGTATTTGCTCAGAACGATGAGATGGCATTGGGTGCACTTCGCGCAGTTCAAGCGTCTGGTAAAGATGTACTCATCGTTGGCTTCGACGGTACTGACGACGGCATTGCAGCAGTTAACCGTGGCAAGCTAGCAGCAACTATTGCACAGCAACCAGATCTAATTGGTGCGCTAGGTGTAGAAACTGCAGATAAAGTATTGAAAGGTGAGAAGGTTGAGGAGTACATTCCTGTTCCGCTAAAAGTGCTGACTAAGTAAGTTTTTCGCTAGGCTCAGGTATTACTCTTGAGGACTGTGGAATGACCCAATGAATGTGTTGGGTCATTCTAAACAACGAAAGCTGTAGGTTAGAAAATTAAATCTCGCTGAATCGTAATACGCTTACGTTTTTTCAAAGAGCGTAAACCTATTACTCCTGTTCAAACTAAAGGGTTCATTAAGAACCGAGGATAACCGTATGAATAAGTTAGTGGTGTTAGGTAGTGTAAACGCTGACCATGTTCTTCAAGTGCCTTCTTTCCCTCGCCCTGGCGAGACGCTACATGGTCGCAACTATCAAGTTATCCCAGGTGGCAAGGGTGCCAACCAAGCTGTTGCAGCAGCTCGATTAAACGCAGACATCGGTTTTATTGCGTGTGTGGGTGACGATTCGTTCGGCATCAACATTCGTGAGAACTTCAAAATGGATGGCATCGACATCACTGGTGTGAAGATGCAGCCTAATTGCCCAACTGGCATTGCCATGATTCAAGTAGCAGACAGCGGTGAGAACAGCATTTGTATCTCCGCAGAAGCGAACGCGAAGCTTACCGCAGAAGCGATTGAACCCGATTTGGATCGCATTCGTAAGGCAGAATACCTGTTGATGCAATTGGAAACGCCAATGTGTGGCATCGAGAAAGCAGCGCGAATCGCAAAAGGTGCCAAAACCAACGTGATTCTAAACCCAGCGCCAGCTCGCGAGTTGTCAGATGAATTACTGTCTTGCATCGATGTCATTACACCAAACGAAACAGAAGCTGAAGTACTGACAGGTGTGACCGTAACTGACGATGACAGTGCACAAGAGGCGGCGAACATTCTGCACTCAAAGGGCATCGACATCGTGATGATTACGCTTGGGGCAAAAGGTGTTTGGCTGAGTCAAAATGGCCGCGGTGAGCTCATTCCTGGCTTTCGCGTAGAGGCAACGGACACTACCGCCGCTGGGGATACGTTTAATGGGGCATTCGTCACTGGTTTATTGGAAGACTTACCTTTAGAATCAGCGATTAAGTTTGCCCACGCAGCAGCAGCGATCTCAGTAACTCGCTTTGGCGCGCAAACCTCCATTCCAACCCGCAAAGAGGTGGAGGAGTTTCTGGTTAATAACTAATTAAGGAGTAATAACATGGCAACGATGAAAGACATCGCAAAACTGGCAGGGGTTTCCACTTCAACTGTGAGCCATGTTATTAACAAAACTCGTTTTGTCAGCGAAGAGATCTCGGAACGAGTCAACAACGCTGCCCAAGAGCTTAATTACTACGCGCCTTCAGCTTTGGCGCGTAGCCTCAAAGTCAACCGCACCAAAACCATTGGCATGTTGGTGACTACCTCAACCAACCCATTCTTTGGCGAAGTAGTAAAAGGTGTTGAGCGTAGCTGTTACCAAAAAGGTTACAGCCTGATCTTGTGTAACACTGAGGGCGATAATGAACGCATGCGTGACTCCATCAATACATTGCTACAAAAGCGCGTTGATGGGCTTATTTTGATGTGTTCATCGTTAGAAGGGGAACGAATTGATGTATTCGAGCGTTACTCTGACATTCCGGTTGTAGTGATGGATTGGGGCCCAATGTTGTTCACGAGCGATAAGATTCAAGATAACTCTCTTCGTGGTGGTTATCTGGCTGCTAAATACCTTATCGACTGTGGTCACAAAGAGATTGGTTGTATCACGGGGCCATTAATTAAGCACCAAGCTCAAATGCGTTATGAAGGCTATAAGCGTGCAATGATTGAAGCTGCGCTTGATTTCAATGCCAACTGGATTGTGGAGTCGGATTTTGAGTGTGAAGGTGGTTATCAAGCCCTCAAGAAGATGGCTCAACGCGGTCCGCTTCCAAGCTCAATTTTTGTATCCAATGACATGATGGCGATGGGCGTAATTAACGCGGCAAATGAGATTGGAATCAAAATTCCTGATGATCTCTCGATTATCGGATATGATGACATTCACATCGCAAAATTTATGTCTCCATCACTCACTACTATTCACCAACCCAAGTATCGCTTGGGTCAAGCTGCTGTAGAGACATTGTTACGTAAATTGGATGATAAGTCTGATGAAGCTCAGGTTGTGCAATTAGAGCCGACATTGGTTGAACGTGAAAGTGTGAAGCGTCTCTCTTAGCTCAAAATTTGTTCATTCTCAATAAGTTATAGATCTATACTTTTATTGAAGGTGCTTTTTACAAGGATTTAAGAAGCATCCCCACGCCTTTTGAACAATAAGTCCAGCAAAATGTGATTTTTTGCCCGTAAAATAAAAGATTTCGTGTAGAAATATCCTAAAAAGCTTATTATTAAAAGGGTCTATAAATAGATTTATAAATTATTGTAGAAAATGGAAGAAATTTATGTTCGTTAAGAGATACGCTCTGCATTCAGTTAAGAGACCATGGTTTCACCGTATCAACCTTCTCTTAGTCTTATTAGTGTTTTCTGTGAGTGTTTATGAGTTGCTTGCCAATGAAGAATTCATCTACTTATTGGGTATCGTATTTACGTTCATGGCTACTGCTCTTTTCGCTGCTGCATCAACTTTCAAAAAACGTTATTTAGGGCACGAATCGTAAATTATTACGCTTCAATCAATATGCATCCGGCGCTTTAAAGCAAGTATTGATCTGATTTATGATCGGGTACATCGAAGGGAGGACAAATGTCCTCCTTTTTGTTTGCTGCGACACCATAAGATGAGCGTATCCCAAGCACAATAATAAAGGACATCTTCATGGACCTATTTGCCCTATTAGACATCAACAATACCCTTGTAAACATCCCTATTGGTGATGGTTATGCAATGAGCTGGATCGAAGCCTTTGGTACGGTTTTCGGTTTACTTTGTATTTGGTTTGCGAGCCAAGAAAAAACCATCAACTACTTGTTCGGTTTGCTGAACGTAACACTTTTCGCTGTTATCTTTTTCCAGATTCAGCTTTACGGATTGCTTCTGCTTCAGCTGTTCTTCTTTTGCGCCAACATTTATGGCTGGTATGCGTGGACCAGGCCAAATGCGCAAGGTGAAACTCTGGAAGTTCGTTGGTTAAGCAAACAGAAGTTGATAGCTACAGGTTCTGTGAGCATTGTTGCGATTGCGATGTTAACGATTTATATCGACCCATTCTTCTTTGCGTTAGCTAGCATTGCTGTTGATACATTGAATGTGTTCGGTGCTGGTTTGTCTGATCCAGTCTTAGAGCCAGATGCGTTTCCATTCTGGGATGCAACGATGACAGTGCTTTCTATCGTGGCGCAAATCTTGATGACACGTAAGTACGTTGAGAACTGGATTCTTTGGGTCGTAATCAACATCATCAGCGTTGGTATTTACGCGACACAAGGCGTATACGCAATGTCGGTTCAATACGCGATTCTAATGTTCATCGCAGCAAACGGCACAAGAGAATGGGCACGTAGTGCGAAACGCAATGGTGACAAGGCCCTAACTCAAGCGACAGCGCAAGGTTAAGCCAATGATGAAACAACCTCATATTGGCGTAGATAGCACCCAGATAGCACCGCGAGTGATCGTCTGCGGTGAGCCAGATAGAGCAAACCGTATTGCCGCGTTGTTTGATAACGCAGAATTAGTCTCTGAAAACCGTGAGTATCGAGTGTTTACGGGCACATACCAAGGTAAGCGCGTATCAGTGTGCAGTACTGGTATAGGCGCACCATCGATGATTATTGCGGTGGAAGAGCTAAAACAGTGTGGAGTGACAGACGTAATTCGAGTGGGTTCGGCTGGGGCGATGCAATCTGGCATTCAACTTGGTGAGTTGATTGTGGCTGAAGGTGCAGTAAGAGACGAAGGTGGCTCGAAAGCGTACGTTCGCTCTTCGTATCCGGCTTACGCAAGCTTTTCATTACTGAAAGCGTTGGACAGCTGTTTAGCCGAAAAAGTGGCGCGTTATCATTTAGGTGTGGTTCGCTCCCACGACAGCTTCTATACCGATGACGAAGAAGCGGTCTGCGAGTACTGGAACAAGAAGGGTATTCTCGGTGCGGATATGGAAACCTCGGCTCTGTTTACCGTAGGTCGGCTGCGTGGTCTAAACGTTGCCTCTATCTTGAACAATGTCGTCCTGTATCAACAAGATGTGAAGGAAGGTGTAGGGCAGTACGTAGACGAAGCGCAAGTAATGATGGAAGGAGAGCGTTTGGCATCTTATGCCGCTCTTGAAGCCTTGATTGCACAGAGTTAGTCAGATCACAGCTTAATTAATTTTTAAAGCGGCACCTTGGTGTCGCTTTTTTATTGGCTGTCATCAAACGATTCTAACGAGTACAATCCATTTGAGATAGTTATCATTAAAGAGAAACTCACATGAAAATAAGCCCTTACCCAACCGGACGTTTCAAAAGCTTTCTAGAACAGAAAAGTACCGAGTTTCGTGACTTAATCTATCAATGCCAAATCGGCAGCCGATACTTTGATTCTGGTGAAGAGATTCTTCGTCAAGGTGAGCAGCTCCAATATCTTTATGTGGTGGCGGTAGGTCGAGTCTCGATGAGTATCATTGCCGCCAACGGTCGTCGTTTCCAGCTGGGTGAAGCCAATTGTGACTATCACATCTATGGTGAAATGGAGTACTTCACGCAAACCCCGTGCCAATGGAACGTTGTCGCAGATGAGCACATGCAAGTGGATATTATCTGCATCCAAAAACTGACTGAGGCACTTCATCAGCAACCTGACATGATGTTCTTCTTTGCTTCTGCGTTGGCAGAGGATTATCAAGACTCAATGGGTATCTATACCAATCGCTTGTTACATCCAATCACCTACAACATTGCTTATGACTTGCTAGTACAAAAGCAGACCAATACGTTATTGGGTGGCTTTGACAAAGTAAACCAAGAAGCCGAAAGGTTTGGTACGTCAGGACGCGTTTATCGTCGAGCAGTAAAAGATTTAATGGATAAAGGTTTGATCAAAAAAGGTGAGCAGGGGCTTGAGATCGTTGATGAGTTAGCACTAAAAGCTTTTCTTGATGCTTACGAATAACCCGCGACAGGATCGCGGGTTATCTTGTTTATCTTTTTCGGTTAATACCGAGGCTTAGAAAACGCAGTGCTTAGCAAAATCAGAAGCTTCGTTCGCTGTCCATTCACCCTTCGGCTTTTCTTTCATGTCGTTACACCATGCTTCGCTGCCCACTTCAGTACATGCCATCAGTTGTGTTGCTACAAATAAAATTAATGCTAACTTCTTCATTCTCTAGTCCTTTTTAGTGAGTTATTTAAAAGTAGTATAAACATTCGTTAAGGTGATAAATAATAAAATTATAACTTTGAGCTTGCCGTCTCAATTTTAACGTGGTTACGCTGTAATTTGTTGATTTATTGTACCAATTCAGAAAAGAAATAAAGAACAAACTAGCCGCTAGAGCTCTTATATCGCTGCTAATAATCCCATCTTCTTTTGCTGCAAGCATCTAAATTTATCACCAAATAGTGATGACTACCTAGAGCAGTTAACAAAGCGTTTGTTTGTGGGTGGTGCTGGCCATGTAACGGTTATGACTGGTCTATTTGATTAGATCATTAATGATTGGGCAATGACTTTTTGCATCTCCTGGGCAAGAGGATACCCAACCTTCCAGTTGTTTTTTTATATCCAACAGGTGGGCGATTTTTTGCTCTACTTCTTGTAGTTTATCTATCGTACGTGCTTTTACTTCGCTACTTTTACGATTTGGATTATGAGCTAGTTGGACAAACTCTTTGCACTCTTGTAATGAAAAACCAGCGTTTTTTGCTCGGGAAACCAAGTTTAATTCTTGGATATGTTTGTCCGAATACTCTCGATAACCAGAGTCGCTTCGAGTTGGTGGTGAGATAATACCCTTATCTTCGTACATACGAATGGACTTAGATGATAGGCCCGTTAATTTGGCCACAGCACCAATATTCATGATGACCTCGGTATTTTAGATATCGTGTATCGTGATTATAACCCCAAGTGTGGGCTTACCCAAAGAGCTTTGCGAGAGCGTTCAATGCGTAGATGCGATTAACTACCTTTTGGAGAGAACCGTCGAGTACCGCCTTAAAAACGCTTGTGAAGTTTGATGGGTGGTGAGGATCGGAGAGCGGAACAGGCTATTGTAATAATGAAAAAAGCCCGCTGGTTATTCACCTAGCGGGCTTTTTTAAAACTACATTTTTACGCTTTTTCAGGCGTTAGGCTTTTTTTTTCCTGTTGCATTTTTGCAAGGAAGTACACGTTAACACACGCGATGAAGCCGTTAGTCAGTACTACAGGCCATGAATCAATCATTAGACCGTAAGCGGTGAACAGTGCACAGCCAACAAAGTTAAGAATACGAAGCTTAACGATGTCTTTCATTGTTAGTGAAATTGCAACCATGATTGAAGCTGCATAACCTAAAATTTCAACCATATTCATTTCCATTATTTGACCCTCTAAATCTGCCGAATTCTGTCGGTACCAATTCTTCTCATCTTGAGATTAGTGAGGAAGCTCCATGCCTCGAATGGTCTTGTTCGTTTTGATGGGTTAACTATAGCAATGGAAAAACCGTGATGAAAGCCTCAATTAGAGGTTAAGAGAAGGTTAGCGATTACGCAAACGTTTAAGAGAAAAATCATTGATAGTTTTACTTATTATGTTGATTGATAGTAAGAGGATATTTATCTACTTGATTGATTGAAACGCTTTGAGCATGAACCTTTGTTTAGGGCATCTAATTGAGGAGGGTATCGACCTAAGTTTCTATCCGTTAGGAATTGTAAATTAATTGTCCCATATGAGTTGAACTCGAGTGATTACCAATATTATAATGCAAGTGAGAATTATTATCATGTAGGTGTGGTATGCCGATTGTTATTAGTTTTATATTTACGCTTGCTTTAGTACTACGTACTAAACCCCACCATTGGTGTGTGCTCGCACATTTGTTTTCGCATGTAAGTATGCTGTTATTGATCCCTCAGGATTACGTTCTTCAGTATTTGATTGTTATGTTCTTCTCAGCACCAATATTGATTAGGTTATCGAAGAGAAGCGAGTATTTCGATGTGTTTTTCGCTTTTATGCCTTTGCTCGTAGGGAGCGGTGGGTTGGCGTTAGCCTAGTGGTGTTTCCTTTTCGTATTCACGAGTAGAATAATGCATTGAATTAAACTAGCTCGTGTATGTATTCATACCGCACAGCTCACCACATCATGGCCGCGCGACTTCATTACTCGCAAGGGAGGTAATCACTCTAATGTTAATGTCAATTATACTGCTGTAGTTAGCCTTCTGAATAGTGAAAGGCGGAAAGAAAATAAAAGAAGTGATTAAATGCTGCTCAGGAAATATTTTGATTGTTTTTTTAATAACTTTGATGAATTCTACGCACGGTAAGAGATGATTATTTATAAATAACATTTATTTTAATCTGGCTTTTAATTAATAAATTACATGTAAGATAACGTCGATGGATTTCGATTCTACAAATTTGCTTGCGATGGGGCTGATTTTTCTCGGCTCATACGTACAAACCGCTATCGGTTTCGGCTTGGCTATTGTGGCTGCGCCCTTACTTATTCTTTGGGCTCCAGAATATGTGCCTGCTCCAATTTGTCTTGTTGCGTTATTTATTTCTTTGATGAATGCGATGAAGCACCGTAGCAGCGTTGAAATTGGCGGTTTAAAGATGGCGCTGATTGGTCGAGTGCCTGGTTCGATTGCCGGGGGAGTACTATTGTACTTTGTTTCAACAGAAGCTCTCACGCTTTGGATTGGTTTTCTTGTACTTTTTGCCGTGGCAGTCAGTGTTCTTCCATTTCGCATAGAGCCGACTCCGGGTCGTATGACGTTTGCTGGTTTCTTCTCTGGCTTATTTGGTACAAGTTCTGCAATTGGTGGACCTCCAATGGCTTTGTTGCTGCAACATCAAGAAGCTAATCAGTTACGCGGTAACCTTTCTGCTTTCTTTGTTTTTAGCTCTATTATCTCGCTAGTGGTGCAAATTCCGGTTGGATTCTTCACACTTCATCATTTGGTGATCACTTTACCGCTTTTACCAGCGGGGGCTCTTGGTTACTGGTTAGCAATTAAAACAACGCAAACTCTACCAAAAGAAAAAATTCGCTTTGGCGCGCTGACACTCTGTTTTGTCAGCGGTATTACGGCAGTGATTCAAGGTCTAGCTTTGTAATAGCGGGTCTTCGTTCTCAAATTCACTTTACAAACTTACTTTGCTCTATAGAATCGCGTCACTTTTTATTTGTCGAGTTAGTTATGAATAACAGTCGTTACGGCAATTTTATGGCTGCACTATCCTTCATTATTTGGGGATTGCTGCCTGTTTATTATCGCTTCCTACCAAATGCGTCAATGGATGAGCTATTAGCGCTACGTATTATTGGTTCTGTGCCTGTGGGCTTTATCTTGGTGCTGGCAATTACTCGTCACAAGCCCAACTGGAATATGATTTGGCAAGATAAAAAATCGCTTTGCTATACGTTTGTGGCAAGCAGCTTGATGTGTATCTCTTGGGTTGCGTTTACCTGGGCGTTAACGAATAACCGAGTCATTGATGCGAGCTTGGGTTTCTTCATTGGTCCTCTAATTTCGGTGGCTCTCGGGGTGTTCGTCTTAGGTGATAAGTTATCTAAGGGGCAGTTTGTTGCGATCTTATTGGTGACGATTGGTGTTCTGTACCAAGTGATTCAATACGGCCAGTTACCGTTAGTGGCTCTCACAATGGGGTTGTTCTTCTCACTTTATGGCCTCTTTAAGAAGAAAATTAATTTTGATTGGAGCACAACTTTATTTATAGAGGCTGTGGTTCTTACGCCTTTCGCCTTAGCGTATTTATTTATCAAGCAGTGGTCTGTAGGTGAGTTGACGTCTACGGTAGATGTGACGACTTTTATGCTTTATTTAGGCAGTGCGCCAGTGACCATATTGCCACTGATTTTCTACTCAATCGCGATTCGTATCACTAACTTGTCTACTGTTGGTCTGATGCAATACATTGAACCAAGCCTTCAATTTGTGTTGGCCGTGGTCTTTTTTGGTGAGTTGTTCGATAGTGTAAAAGCAGTGACCTTTGCCTTTATTTGGGTTGGTCTGCTGTTCACTATTTGTGAAGGCATTGTAAAGCGTTCGAAACGTAAAAAGTTGGCAAACCACTCACTTTAGTCAATTGCTTCTTTAGATTCATAGGGCTGACTTATATAAAATATATACCCAAGTGATCCTCGCTTAACCAAGCATTTCTCGGTTACTTGGGTATAGTTAGCCTCGAGAGAATGCTGGTACTGTGCAAGTGTTAGAACATATCAATATCTAAAGAAGGAAGTTTTATGATTACCGCTCTCTACGCGTCCGCTCTCGCCCTACTGCTCATCTGGCTTGCTTTTCAAGTCATAAAACAACGTCGCAGCAACAAAATTGCTTATGCGGATGGTGGTGTTGAGTCTCTTCAAATAGCTCGCAGTGCCCAAAGTAACGCCAGTGAATACATACCTATAACTCTGATTCTCATGGCCCTACTGGAATACAATGGTGCATCGGTTTTATGGATACATCTTACAGGCATTGCTTTTGTTGTTGGGCGAGTGATTCATGCTAAAGGAATACTAAGTGAGGATCTAAAAGGTCGAGTTACTGGAATGAAGCTAACCTTCTTTACTATGCTTGGTTTAGTTGCTCTTAATTTGATCTATTTACCTTACGATAGCCTATGGTAAAGCCTTCGACTTACTTACCTCCCGCTTGGTTACTAGTCCTGATAGGATTAGTACTCAATGTTGCAGCAATTATTCTAACCAGTGTAGTGCTAGATCAGTTGGGAAAAGAGACAGGGTTACTCGCGGACCAAAAAGCGGATAACTTGTATTCGATACAACTGGCCTGGAGTAGTGTTGAAACACTAGAACGTAAGCGAGAAGTCTTGTTATTGCACTTGCACATTGGCCAAAGTGAAGTGCTTCCTGACGAAATGAATTACCTTTTACAAGGACAGCTCACTGCTTGGACGGGGAAAGAGGTGAGTTCAATCGATATCTCGCAACTACCCAATTTAATGTCGGAAATTAATCATGCCCAAAGTAGCTACAGAAATCGCATTGATGGCTACTACCTGAATAACTTGGAGATAACGGAAGAGATGTCCGACTTGGAAGAAAAGATCGCGTGGTATAAAAGTATCGCTCTGTTTCTTCAGGTATTTGGCTTGGCTCTGATCTTAGCGAGAGATCTAGCTCGTAAACCTTAATTGATGAAGCAGGGTTGCGATTTGCGAAAACTAATTTGCATAATGCACTTAGTTTGACGTGTTCTTGTTTGCAATTCGTTTAGTTAAATTGCAATTAATTGAATATTAGTCGATTTTGATATTTCTTTAAGTTGGCATAGCTAATGCACTAGTATTAATGACCCTTTTAAGCCGAGGGTCACCTAGCCAACTGACGTTGTTAGTGGACCAGATTGTTCACATGTATACACAGCCAATCACAACTTTTGTGGTTGGCTTTTTTTCACAATCAATTCACGTTTTAATTGTTACAGTTTACGTTCGAATATTCGTGATGGCTGTGATAGTTTGCGCCTGCATTCAAAATCTAGTTGGTTGTATTAATGAAGAAAATTGTACGTTTGGTCGGTGTTATATCTGTAGTGGGTTCTCAATCAGTTTATGCGATGAGTGAAAAAGATTGGGACGTTCTTACTGATATTGGCGCTTATGGATTAGTGGCAACAGCGGCAGCCGTTCCTGTCTATAAAGGGGACTGGGAGGGTTTTTGGCAAGCTGGATTTAGTATCGGTGCAGCATCAGGAATTGGCTTAATCGGGAAAGTGACTATTGATGCGGAGCGCCCAGATAAAAGTGGTAATGATAGCTTTCCTTCAAACCATACCGCTAACGCTTTTGCTTCGGCGACAAACCTTTATTTACGTTATGGTTGGGAAGCCGGTTTGCCTGCGTACGGTGTTGCTGCGTTAGTTGGGTTCGGACGAGTTGAAGCGAAGAAGCACTACTGGCGCGACGTGCTCGCAGGTGCTGCACTTGGAACTTTAACCGCATATGTATTTACTGACGCATATGATGAAAATGTGCAGCTTGTTCCTTGGGTAACGAGTGAAGACGTCGGTGTATCAATCACTTATCGTTGGTAGTTTGAGTTCTGAACAATAAAAAGCCTCGGTATTAACCGAGGCTTTGCTGCATCTAAATATTATGACTTCAGTAATTAGAACTGAGCTTTAATCCAGATCATTCGGTGGTCAGAAGAGACATCTTTACCGTTGCCGTATTTACCGATGCGAGCATCGTTGAACAGTTTACGACCTTCTTCGTAAGATGCTGCCCAGTAAACACCAGAATCCACAACGTTTAGGTTTGCTGATGGCATTGCATAGTCAACACCAAGACCAAATGTTGAAGTGATGCGATTTGGAATTGGGTGAGTAGAGTTTTTGTCTACCGCATGCTCGGCTGCGCCAAAGCTTGTTGGGTATAACTCACCATTCATTACATCTTGGTTTACCAATGGGTCATTGTGGAACGCCTGCATGATTTCACTAAAGCCATCGCCATCTAGTGGATCTAGGTTTTGGTCGCCCATCATTACAAACTTAGCACCTTCCGCTAGACCACCTTTGTTTCCAGCGTCATCGTAGAAGTATTCTTTGCCTTGTACATAGTGATGCCAGAATTCAACTTCAGCACCATTTTGTACTTTGTTTTTACCTGGATCAAAAACAGGTGGAGTAGGGTGAGACATCAGAAGGTGAACAACTTCGTCGCCTTTCTCTGTTGGAATAATGATCGGTGCATCTACGTGGTTTTTCGAAGATAGACGAACGACATCCCATTCGTCTGCGGTGTACCAATCGTCTCCACACTCCATGCCATCGGGGATAGTTTGTGAGCCGTCACAGATTGTAATTGTTGGGATTTGAGCACCTTCCATATCTTTCCATTTGAATTCTTGGAAAGTACGCGTGTTCTTTGTGTCGATCTCGTATTTAGACATCAATGCGAATGCGTATTGACCGTGGTAGAAACCAAAGCCCCATGCATCGCCCGGAAGTTGACCTGCAGTGCCGTTGTTGTCTAGGTCAAGGCCGCTGTTTAGGCCCGTGTTTGTTGAGTAAGATTCTGCGTAAGGGTATTCGATTGGCTCAAGGTTTGCTTCGCCGCCAGCACCTTCTAGGCTTTGTGCGATAGATAGGTAGTTCTTCTGGAAACCTTCCAATGCTACTTTATCTTCGCCAGTACCATCGTTGTTGAACTCTGCCATCATTAGCACGTCAGGACGGTTTTTCTGAATAATTGCTGCAACGTTACGGATTTGAATGACTTTCTCAGCCATTGTTTTATCTTCATCCGCGATGGTGCCATCAAGATAAGCCGTTACAAGTTCAGTTTGTTTTACTGGCTCAACTTGCATTTCTTCTACAAGGTCTTCAAACGTACTGCGATCAAAAGAGAGGTTATAAGTGGCGATCTTTACGTCTTGAGGTTGAACATATTTGATATCGTCGTCGTTACAGCCGGTAAGTAACGCTGCGCCAATAAGGAGAGCTAAGGGAGTTTTAAAATGTTTCATGGGTATGTCATACCTTATAATTGGATTCGCGCAAATACTAAAGTTATCAGTAGCTTTTGTAAGCGATCTTTGTCACACAATCGATTGCGTATTTGCATATGTAACCAGCTTATTTGTGATTTGTGAGGCTAACGCATCGTTTTCAACACCAGAAGGTTATATTCAAACTGTTAAATATCGATGGTCGAGTGATTTGATTAACATGAAATCATTGGGTGGATTTATTGCAACCGCCAACTAGAATCACTATAGATAACGACTCAAATAACTACAAAATAACGCTATTTACACGTAGACGTTCGACTCTGTCAGGGTGGCTGTGCTTAGTTAATAAGACCGGGGATCAAATGATGGAAACAGTAACACCTCATCGTTACAGCGTTGTCGCGACGACAATATTTCTCTCTGCAATATGTTTTTCACCTTATTCTTTTTCCGCAAAAGCAGAAAGATTAGAAAACAATCATGGCTATCTTGTTTCTCTAGAAAAGCGCAATCAGTCTTCAACCCAAAATGTCGGTAAGGCTTTGGGGCTTCAAAAAGAGTACAAAGTAGAAAAAATTCAATCCAACCAAGGTAAAAATGGCAACCTACATACACGCTATAAGCAAACGTATAAAGGCATTCCTGTATGGGGGAAGCAGATTGTTGTTCACCGAGATAAGAATGGCAAAATACAGCGTATCAACGGGACGTTAGTTAAAGACATTACGAATGATATTTCCAATGTATCACCATCGCTAAAAGCGGCAGAAGTAAAGGCTAACGTTCAAAAACAATTTGTCTCAGATGGCTATCAGATTGAAGACCAAAAGCAGGCGTTAACCATTTACGTCGATAGCAATAATGTTGCTCATTTAGCTTATGAGATTCGGTTTTTTGCTGATTCGGATAATGCAAATAAACCAACCCGTCCCACTTTTCTAATCGATGCTCATACTGGAAAGGTGCTTTATCAATATGAAGGTCTAGCGCATGCTGACGCGATTGGGCCTGGAGGGAATGAAAAAATTGGTGAGTATCACTATGGAGTGGACTATGAAGCGTTAAACGTTCAGCAGTCGGGTAGTACTTGTATTATGGCGATTGATGGAATCGTAAAAACGATCAACTTGAACGGCCGAACATCAGGCAGCACTCATACTTTTACTTGCCCAACCAATACGGTAAAGCAAATTAATGGGGCTTATAGTCCTCTTAATGATGCCCACTATTTTGGTAAAGTCGTCTACGACATGTACCTAGACTGGCTGGGTGTTGCCCCGCTGACTTTCCAGTTGGAGATGCGCGTCCATTACAGAAAAAGATATGAAAACGCCTTTTGGAATGGTTCCAGCATGACCTTTGGTGATGGCGCTACTTATTTTTATCCGTTGGTGAGCTTGGATGTCTCCGCCCATGAGGTAAGTCATGGGTTTACCGAGCAAAACTCGAACCTCATTTACTCGGGGCAATCGGGTGGTATCAACGAAGCGTTTTCAGACATTGCAGGTGAAGCCGCTGAGTTTTACTCGCGAGGCAGTAACGATTGGAAAGTCGGTTATGACATTCGTAAATCCGCAAACGGTGCATTGCGATACATGGACAATCCGCCTTTAGATGGGCGCTCAATCGGTCATGCCTCCGACTATGTTAGTGGTATGGATGTGCACTATTCGAGTGGGGTGTTTAACAAGGCGTTTTATTTACTTGCAACCGAATATGGTTGGGGGACACAAAAAGCGTTTGTGACTTTTGCCTACGCAAACCAGAACTATTGGACGCCTGATGCGACTTATGATTCAGCTGCTGCTGGTGTATTGGCTGCTGCACAAGCGCTAGGTTATTCTGGTTCGGACATTACTAGCGCATTCGCACAAGTTGGGGTATCTACAAGCGGCGGCGTTGTTGAACCACCAGTGGTATCTTGTGATATCACGGTATTGGCGAACGGTGTAGGCACATCGATTGACTCTGCTTCTACGGGTCAATGGCGTTGTTTCACCATTGATGTACCAAGTGATGCAACAGAACTTAATGTCGTAACGTCGGGCAGTAATGGCGATGCTGATTTATACGTTAAGCTGGGCAGTGCACCTTCAGAATCGGATTATGATTGTCGCTCTTATAGTAGTAACAGCAATGAAAGTTGTACCTTAGTATCTCCAAGTACTGGCACGTGGCACATTGGTGTTTATGCTTATGCGGCGTACAGTAATCTTTCTGTAACAGCGACCTACGTTGAGGGGGAGGCCCCGCCGCCTCCGCCAGAAACAGACATCACAACCAGTTCGACAAATAACGGTAAAACATGGACAGCTCGAGTTTCTGGCTCTGGATTGCTCGGTGGTTTTTGGTCTATTGGCGGTGTATGTAACTCTGATAGTGAGTGTGTGTTGAGTGGGATTCCGAAGAAAACCGGCGCCGTTAACTTTACCCTGAGTGACGAGCGAGTCCTTACAATACTGAAACCGTAAGCTTTGCTTTCGACTTTATTAGGCTCTGACACTGTTCAGAGCCTTTTGTTTTGGTATTTTTCGTGTCTGATCTTTTGGTTATAATACGGGCTTACAAGAAGTGAGGACGACCTCACCGCTCTCATCACTATCGGGGACGACCCCAATCATTTGGAATCTCTCAATGGCTTGGGCAATTCTATTTCTCGCTGGTCTATGCGAAGTCGCGTGGGCGGTTGGCCTTAAATACACAGAAGGCTTTAGTAAGCTTGCCCCATCAGCATTCACTATTGGATTTATGGGGTTAAGCTTTTGGTTGCTGGGTATCGCACTTAGAACGTTACCATTAGGTGTTGCTTATGGTGTTTGGGTTGGTATTGGAGCGATAGGGACTGCGATTGCCAGTATCTATTTATTTAATGAACCAGCCACGCTAATCAAGCTCATCAGCTTGCTGCTCATTGTTGTCGGTATCGCAGGGTTAAAGTTTGCTGCTTAATTTTTGAATAACAGGCGAAAGAAAAGCCAGAGTTCTGCTCTGGCTTTTGCTATTTGAATGATGAGAAGCCCTAAGCATGTGAGATTTTACGAGCGCTTTTTCATAAACAGCAGTAGATGTTGACCAAAGACATTAATCAGAGCCCCCGTTACGATCAATGCTCCGCCTAAGTATGTCCATGCCGAAGGCAGTTCTCCAAAGAAGACGATTCCCAATATAATAGAGAAAATGATCTGAACGTATGAGTAGGCAGAGGCTTTTCCGGCTTCCTGAGTTTGCATTGCCTTCGTTAACCCCAGTTGTCCTATCTGAGTAAATACGCCGACCAAGACCAACATCATGGTCAGATACAAATCTGGCATCACGAATGGATCTCCAATCAAAAGAATCGATGCAGGCAATGCCACTAAAGGGAAGTAAAAGATGATGACGGAGCTGTCTTCGGTCTGGCTTAACTTACGAACGATCACGTACGCGATTGAGCTGCCAAAAGCACCTAGGATAGCGATCATCACGCTAAACATAGGTAAAGCATGCTCGGTATCTGGACCGGTTTCTGGCCTCACCATAACGTATACCCCAAGCAAACACAGGGCGATGCAAATAAACGTCGAGAACTGGATGCGCTCTTTGAGGAAGAAAACGGCAAGTAAGGCAGTAAATACAGGGTGGATGTACTGAAAAATGGTCGCTTCAGCCAATGGCAGCGTCGTAACAGAATAGTACACACACATTAAAGCCATGGTTCCAACGGCACCGCGAGCAAAGAGCAAGGGCTTATTATTACCCCAAACAGAAATACCTTTGCGTTTCACATCGAGATAGCTGATCACTAGCGAAACCAGAGCCCTAGCAGCTACGATTTCAAATACAGGTATACCGTGTAAGCTAACGTGCTTTACTGTGGCGGACATCAGTGCAAAACCAAAAGCGGACAGAACCATAAAGCGCACGCCAATGGGAATCATTGAGTTGAGTGAGTTTGGCATGTTACTGCTCGTTTATTGCGGGAGATCGCACTTTAGCACACTAAACTGGCAAAAAGATCAGCAGCTTGAGAATAAGGCCCTGCATCTTCACGAACCAAGGTAGACTGTCTCACTTTGAGTAAAAAACAATAAATGCATAAGGAGAAGTGCATGATTCCTATTCAAGCAACGCATGTGTCAGGTGTGGTGATTTCTGAATTTGACGGCATAAAGAAAATGCTGTTGCTAGAGCGCGTGAAAGGTGGCTATTGGTGTCATGTCGCTGGTGGCGTCGAAGAGGGCGAAGCTGGCTGGCAAACCATCGTACGAGAGCTTAAGGAAGAAACACAAATCGAAGATGTCGAGCTTCATAGCGCAGACTTTCTCGAACAGTTTTATGAGGCGCACAAGAATCGAATCATGGTTATCCCTTGCTTTGTTTTGTTCTGTAAGCCGAATCAAACTGTAACGCTAAATCATGAGCACAGCGATTACCGCTGGTGCACGTTGGAAGAAGTAAAACAGCTCGCGCCATTTGCCAATCAACACCACCTGTACGAGCATGTATGGAAGCACTATGTTGAAAGCGAACCGACACCTTTCACTTTGATTAAGCAAAGTTAACTACGGAATCACTATGTACCAAGGGTATGAACAACATCAGACACTGCAAATTTCGGAGCGTATTTCCATTGAGCCTTTGCTGGCAAAACACGCGAATGTTCTGCTCGAAGTAGTCAATGAAAGCCGTGACAGCTTGTCTCGATATCTACCTTGGACAGACTTTGTCACGAATAGAAGAGAGGCCTTGCGTTATATCTCACAGCGGGTCAACAGCATTGCACTCGATTCGTACTGGTTTGCCCTTTTTCTGGATAACCAATTTGTTGGCGTGCTAGGGGTTAAAGGTATGAACGAAGATACGCGAGTTGTCGAGATTGGTTACTGGCTAGCGGAGGTTGGACGCGGTCATGGGGTGGTTCACCAGGTGCTCTCCGTTATTATACCGTCCGTCAAGCAAAGAGGGCGCGCTAGCGTTATCCAGTTCCATTGTATGGAAGACAATATACCAAGCATCAAAATTGCAGAACGTGCTGGTGCGATATTAAAGGAATACGTTGAACATGATTTTGAAACCCTAGATTCTTCTCAACGACTGGGTATTTATGAGCTGGATCTGGCTACAATAAGTAATTGAAAATAGTAGCTTAAAATTCGTTGCGGCGATATAAAGGGATAAGTGAGCTGGAAAGGAAAAGAGTAATGGAAATAAGCATTAATACCATTACTTGGCAAGATGCGATGCCAATTCGCCATCAAGTACTATGGGCAAATAAACCCATCGAACATTGCCAAGTAGAAGGTGACGAGGAAGCGGAGCATTTTGGCGCATTCGTCGACAACGTATTGGTGGGGGTGGCGTCGATATACCGAGATGACAATCAAGCTCGATTGCGCAAGTTTGCTGTCTTGCCTGAGTATCAAGGGCAGGGCATTGGTTCGTCCATGATTCGATGTGTGTTAGAAAGCTTTAAGTTTTCACCTGTTGAGTATTGCTGGTGCGATGCGAGAGAATCAGCACTAGCGTTTTACGAAAGGTTTGGGATGCAAGTTGAAGGTGAGCGCTTTTATAAATCTGACGTTCCTTATTACAAAATGAAGCTTGCGCTTTAAGCAGAGCAAATCTGAGTTTGAACTCTAACTTCCTTATTGCGTTAATAGTCAGAATGTTGCCCTTGTGTTAACTTTGAATCGTACATAAGTGCGACATTGCCCTTGATTGGGTGCACAAGGAGAAAAACATGAATGCGATCGTCGACGTCGAAGTTAGTCAACTGCTGCAACACAAGTTAGATAAGCTCAAAGCCGCATACAATGCCGAACCTTATCCAGCTTTAGAGGTAAGAAAGCAAAAGCTGAACCTTCTTAAGCATACTATTTTGAATAACCAGCAAGCGCTGGTGGAAGCCTTAAGTGCCGACTTTGGTTATCGCTCTGAATTTGATACGGCGATGACGGATGTATTGCCGACGGTTGCCCAAATCAATTATACCCTAAAACGCCTTAATAAATGGTGTAAGCCAAGTCGTCGTCATGCTGGCTTATTGCTTGCGCCTTCTAAAGTCACCGTTGAATACCAACCGGTTGGCGTAGTCGGCATCATTTCTCCTTGGAACTTCCCAGTCATTCTCAGTTTATCGCCATTAGTGACTGCGCTTGCTGCGGGTAATCGAGTGATGATGAAACTCTCCGAGTTCACCCCTATGACCAACAAAGTGATTTCTGAGATTTGCAGAGCGTTACCTGAAGATGTTGAAGTCGTAGAAGGCGAAGCGGAAGTTGCTCAAGCGTTCAGCAAGTTGCCATTTGATCATCTTCTGTTTACCGGCTCAACCAATGTTGGTCGCGCGGTTGCTCGTGCTGCAGCGGAAAATTTAACCCCAATTACGTTGGAGCTCGGTGGTAAATCTCCAGTCATCGTGGCGGATGACGCTAACTTGAGTAAAGCGGTTGATGCGATACTGTTTGGTAAATGCATCAATGCCGGACAAATCTGTGTTGCGCCAGATTATGCCTTTGTACCCGAGGGAAGAATCAACGAGTTTGTCGCACTGTTTCTACAACGTTTTGAAGCGCTGTACCTCAAAGGCCAAAACGACCAAGGCTTTACTCATATCATCAATCAACGTCAGTACGACCGCTTAAAGGCAGTATTGGAAGATGCCAAAGTCAAGGGCGCAGAAATACACACCGTGTCCGAGACGAGCGCAGAAGGCCGACTATTATATCCGCACCTAGTGACCAATGTTTCCGAAGAGATGGCCATTATGCAGGAAGAGATTTTCGGTCCTCTTATGCCAATCAAGCCTTACCGTGATATCCAAGAGGTCATCAGTTACATCAACCAGAATCAACGCCCACTTGCGCTCTACATCATGTCAGAAGATAAGAGTGTTATTGAGCGAATTACCCGTAATACCCACAGTGGCGGGGTTGGGGTGAATGACACGATTTTGCACGTCGGTGCGGAAGATGCGCCATTTGGTGGCACTGGTGAATCTGGTATCGGTCACTACCATGGCGAGGAAGGTTTTAGAACCTTTAGTCACGCCAAAACCATTCTGAGTACACCAACTTGGTTACCTCGTGTAGGTATGTTGCTGGAACGTCGAGGCATGGCGATAAAAGCATTACAAAAGTTCTTTATGCGTTAACGCTACTGACATTGGAACACCCAAGAATAAGAAAACCGCCCAGTGAGGCGGTTTTTGTTTGTTATTAACTCGGGGTGTTGAAGTAAGTTAATGGCTACCTAAACATCTAGTAGCCATTGATGGTATTACTCTACGCAGCTCCAGCCTGTGGTATCAATCGAGTTAATCCAATCGGCAAGTAACTGAACACCTTCATCGTGAACAACGTGTCTGCCTAGTTCTGGCATCATATTTCCGTTGTCGACATTGATGCGGTAGTGCAACACAGAGTTTTCTGGATCACCCGGTACAATCACATACGGAGATGGACCTTTGTGGAAGGTGATACCACGAGCACAGATGCCCATCTCACTGATCCCTTCACGCCAGTATTCAAATTTGAACGGGTTGCTCGCCGCTTTACCTTCAGTGCGGTGACAGTGTGCGCAGTTAACATCAAGGTACGCTTTGGCATAATCCAGTAGCTCAGTATCCGTTAGATTACTTGCTCCCGCTTCGGTATCAAAGACAGGGGTCTTAGGTAAGTTCTCTGGCGTATCTGGTAAAGCTTCTGTAAATAGCCCCAGCGTTTCCCAATGTACAAGTTGGTTGACTGGCGAGCTATCAGAGACATCTTGAACACTATTTAGGTTACGTGCTTTAGGACCAATAGGAGAGAAACCTTTTGGCTGTGTGTTACCAGTAGGATCGGAAACATCAGATTCTACTTTGTGACACAAGGTACACTCATTTCGGCTTGGTACTTCATAAGTGAAATTAAGCGTTTCGCCATTATGTTCTACGCTGCGCTCAAAGGGTACCGATACTGCAGTCAGGTAAGCGTCGGTTTTGTCCTCATTCCATACGTAAGGCAGGGCAATCCAACCGCTGCCACGACGAATCAATAGGCGAGTCTCAATGAGCTCTTCGTTTTCGCCACGGGCATTCTCTGTGCTTGAAGGTAGCGCAAAGGTTTTGATCAATACGGTACCGACTGGGAAGTCGAACACCTCTTGCTCCCGATAGCCTGCAGAGGCTTCGTTCGGCATCACAATAAAGCGGTATTTGCGTGCGTAGTCAGTAAAGAGTTCAACGTTCATCTCATACAAAGTACCTTTCGCAGATGCCGCTAAGTTGAGGTTTTGTGTTGGATCTTTGGCATCTTCAAACAGATTGTATTGCGACAAGCTCACACAGTTTTCACCGTATGTCGCGCTTTCACGTGTAATAGCATCCCAGTTAATACCCGCTACGCTGTCTAGGGTACAGCTTGCGTTGCCAACGATACCGTTTGGTGTATCTGGATTATCAGGATCCGTCGCTCCGTCTTCGGTTTGATTGTAACCATACACCACGCCATTAATTGTGACGGTATTGATGTCTAATGGCGTCTTGGAATCACAACCTGCGGTAAGTAATGTTGCTTGCTCGTTCTCATATAAGAAATCTGCATTGGCTGGGTTTTCTGCATAACGACCAATTGCGGTTGGGTCCATGTTATCAACCAATACACCGACACTTGCGCCATTGTTCACTAAACAGTTGCTGTCTGCATCGGTAAACTCAGTAAGGTAATTCCAGTTGGTTGTTCCTGTCATACCGTTGAGCGCATCACGCAATGGTGCAAACATTTGTGAACGAATCAGTGACTCACCTGCGCCATCGTAAAACAGAGCAGGGAAGGCTTGATGATTTAACGTATACGCTAAAATCATATCTTCAATCAGAGAACCATTTGGATTGGCGCCCGTGTTGGTAATGGTGTTGTCGTGGAAATACATGTTGGTCGGAACCGGGTTCCAGCCCTGCATAACGGCATTGCCTTCAGATGTCCCATTGAGTGGGCTGTAAGCGTTGGGATCGCCGTTCACCAACAAGTAACTCGTCATAGCAAGTGCCATTGAGTCGTGGTTAGTAATCGTGTTGTTGAAGAACTCACTATTACGTCCGGACAAAATGACGACGCCAGTACCAGGAGGGACGATGCCTACTACGCCACAGCCGCCTAGTCCATTTTGACAGGTGGTATCAACATAGTTCTCTAAGTTGTTGTCACGAATGACGTTATCAAAGATGCGTACATCATCAATTAAGCGACCAATAGTGGTCGCGCCCGGTAGGTCAAATAGCAGCACTCCGCCTGTGTTTCCCAGAGCTAAGTTGTTGTAGACATCCACATTCGAACTGTTTTCAATCTCGATACCGGCGATGTTTTTTTCCGCTACGTTGTCACGAATAACCGCGCCGATGGTTTGACCCACATAGATACCCGCATCAGCACTGCCGTAACTCCACGTATCTTCGATCAAGACGTTTTGAGATTTTACTGGATAGATGCCGTAAGTGCCGCGTAGGTTACCATCTTCGTCACGTGCACGAGGCACTTCGAGCCAAACCGCCGCGACATCACGAATAATGATGCCTTCAACTCCGTCGGCTTTAAGACCGTTCTTAGAAGCTTCCGCAATTTGGAGATCGGATACGGTGATGTTCGAACCACCACTGATGGCAATACCATCTTTGCCATCTACACCACTGAAGTCGAGGTAGGTTTGGTCGATGCCTGCACCACGTAACACGAGGTTATTCTTCGAATCGACTGTCAATTGGTTATTCATTTTGAAACAACCGGCGGGCAGTGTTACCACGCTGTTGTCTTCGGCAAGTTCGACTAGGTTTTCAATCGCGGTGACTTGTTCCGCGCTCGCCCATTCCTGACCGTTGCCACATAATTCTGGTGTACCGTATTCAGATAATTCATAACCGCTAGAGGTTTGCGGCTCGTCATAATCGTCACTGTTACAACCCATCAAAAGACTGGAACTGATGAGTGTAGCGACAACCGTTTTGTTTATTCCGTGCATGATTTGCTTCCCTGTAATTAGTGTTATTGACTCAGTCAGGAATAATTAGAAAGAGTGGTTGTATTGGATTCCGTATATGTACGCATCACCTTCGGAGCGATAGGCGATATCCACGCCCGGTAGAGCGTGCGGCTCAAGCGGCTCAGTGAACGTGACTTCTTCGGCATCAATAAAGGTGAAGCCAAAGTCGATTCGGCTGTTTTGATTGAAGGCGTAGGTGGCACCAAAGCTGTAATTGATTCGGTCTGAATCTGGCAAACTGATGCTCTTGTCGTTCACGTTAGGCGTTTCGTCGTAAGCAATACCGGCACGCAGAGTGAAGGATGGGTTGAGTTGGTAAGTCGCACCAAATGCGTATTTGAAGGCGTTCTCGAAGTTCTCATCCTTTTGTAGAACTTCTTGCCCATCTACGGTGGCGCGGATTTCCTCAAACACATCCCAACCCGTCATCATCACGCTGTAGTGGATAGCCAGGGGTTCGATAATCTGATGGAAACCAGAGAATTCAGTGATGCTCGGCAGATTGAGGGTTAAGTCTCCCGTGACAGTTTGACCCGGCATCGAAATTGCGCTTGGAACATCTGAGTAATAATCGCCTTCAAAATCCACATCCACTTTAGAGCGATAGCTGAATCCGAAGCGATGCTTCTCGTTGATCTCCCAAAGCGCGCCGAGGTTAAAGCCGTAACCCCAACCATCACCATCGAGTGATTTCGCCACGTCGGTACGAGCAAAATTTGCGCCCGTATCAGCATTGATGGCATCGGCAAGAATACCCAGTGTGCGCGTGAGCTTGGCTTTACCATAAACAATGCTAGCGCCAGCTCCAACACTGAACTCGTCATTGATTCGGTAGGCGATGGTAGGGTTAAAATTAATGGTTTCTAAACTGGTTTCCCCACCAATCGGTCCGGCTAAATAGTCATCAGGGTATTCGGTTGCCAACCCAAAGTCAGTGAAGATACCAAGCCCCCAGGACCAAGAATCATTGATTGGGGCAGCGATATAAAATGACGGCACAACCACATTGTCAACGACGTCATTGTTGGTTAGCTGATTATTGAAGGAATCTGAAGGGCCGTTACCCGTTACGCGAACTTCAGGCATGATGTAAGCGGCGCCAACGGACAACTCATACGAATCGAACATCGTAATGGCGGCCGGGTTATGTGCGACCACTGATGCGCCATCAGCAATGGCGGCTTCACCTGCATTGGCACGCCCTAGGCCTGCAGCAGAATGTTCAGATAATTGAAACCCGGCAGCGTATAAGTTAGGGGAGCTAAGCGCTATGCCTATTGCAAGCGCGAGTTTTGCATTCCTTGTCTTCATATCACTCTGAAACTCCATGTGTTTTTAGGATGCGTTTTAAATAAAAGTGCTGATAAATCCATATCGGGGTGAATCGGTTGTTCACTACACACTCGGCTCAAGCATAAAAACAATTAACATACTTGTAACATTGAATTTCAGAATTTGTTATTTCCATCTCATATAACTATCAGTTTGTAATTGCCATCCTAACTATCTGTAAATGTTATACTTAGGCGATATTTTTCTAAGGCTTCTATTTGATGAAGCTCCTCTTTACTGTTTGATGTTCGCTTAAAAAGCGATGCTTAAGTGTTAGCGAATGGTAGATGGTAATAAAGTTAATTTAGTACGATTGTTTTAAACGTGTGTTTAATTGAATTTTAAGGCTTAAAGCGAAAGTTGGCGAAAATGGCGCAATTTATCACTGAATCGCATGCTAAACTTTATGAGTGATTAGAGCTTTTACGTAAGTGTCGAGGAGCATATGGAGCTGTATTTCTTAGGGACGTCTTCTGGAGTTCCAACAAAATCCCGTAATGTTTCTGCGACTGCTTTGCTGGAGAGCGAGGGGAAAGGGTGGTTTCTAGTTGACTGCGGAGAGGCGACTCAGCACCAATTGCTACACACTCCGTTATCACTTAATTATTTGCAAGCCATCTGTATTACCCATATTCACGGTGACCACTGTTATGGTTTACCGGGCTTGCTCGCCAGTGCGGGCATGAATAACCGTAAAGATCCTCTGACGATCATTGCGCCAAAGGGGATTGAACAGTGGGTTGAAGCGACTCAAGCGTTCACCAAACTCTATCTGCCATTTGAACTTCACTTCATCGAAGTTGAGCAGTTTGATTCGATTGAAATTGGTCAGTTTACGATTACCGCTACCACACTTTCGCATCGCGTTCCTAGCTTTGCTTTCTGTTTTGAAGAGTCAACCATTCGCATGTATCCAGACATTGATAAGCTTGAGCAATCGAACATTCCGAGGGGACCTATCTGGGGAGAGCTTGTGCGGGGAAATGATGTGGAGTACCAAGGTCAAACCTTAATGAGCAAAGCATTTACTAAGTTTGCTCATCCACCGAGAAAAGCGATCATTTGTGGTGATAACGATACACCGGAAAAGCTTGATGGTCTGATGGAGGGCGCGCATCTGTTGGTACATGAATCAACGTACTCAGAAACGATGAAAGAGCGAGCGGGAGAAGTCGGGCACGCTTATTCATCACAAGTCGCCAATTATGCGCAGGCAAAACAAGTCCCGAACTTGATTCTCACTCACTTTAGTCCTCGCTATCAGTTCAGCTCTGAAGCGGAGGTTTCGATCGAGCAGATTCGGAAAGAAGCTCAAACAGCTTACTCTGGTCGCCTCTTTCTTGCTCATGATCTCGCACATTATCGAATTGACAGGGCGGGTGTAGTTGAGGAGGTTAAAGATGCTGATAGTAAGGATGAATAAAGGCTCTTGCTGTATGAGCAATTCAAAATGTAATCGTCACAACAAGAGCCAACATTGTCTATATATCAGGTTTATCGTAGCCTGATGCTAGTGGAATACTTCACTACTAAAGCGTAGAAAACGACTTTCTCCCATCAGTTCACGGAACGCTTCTTTATCTAACTTAATCAAGGTTTCGTGATCGCCTGCTTCCAAATACACATGGTCTAAGTTGGCAAGCATTTCGTCGCAAATAGTTGCCATGTGATAAGCGCCTCCGACGGGTGGTATTGCACCGTTATCGCAATCGGTAAATAGACGGTAGACTTCGCGCTCTTTGATTAAGTGGAAAGAGGCATTGAGCTCGTCATTCAATCGAGACAAGCTGATTTTATTATTCGCAGGCAAGACAGCCATCATATGATGACCTTGGTGATCTTCTAAAATCACGCCTTTTGCCAAGTTATTGAGAGGGATACCCGCTGCAACACCGCTTTGCAGCGAACTATTACTATGACTGTGATTCACAGTTTGAAAGTGAATATGATGCTCAGTCAAATAGTGGTCGAGCCGGGTTGACATGGTCATGTTAGCCTCCAGAGTGTTGATACCCACATAAAGTATAGGTAAATCTTTATTCTCCTGACGCATTACTTGAGCTGTTCTACGCTTACTGAAAGCCAGCCACAGAGTATGGCATTGAAAAAGGGAAGCAAAATGAGCAAACCAGTAATAGCGGATAACAAACCCATCAAAGTTGAGCTTGTGCAAGGGCAAGAATATTACTTTTGTCGATGCGGGCGATCTAAGAACCAACCTTATTGTGATGGCTCCCACGCCGGAACCGATTTTAAACCCATGAGCTTTATCGCTGAGAAAGATGAAGATGCGTATCTGTGTCAGTGTAAGCACACTGCAAATGCGCCTTTCTGCGATGGGACGCATAAGCAGTTTACCTCTGAGCAAGTGGGACAAGAAGGTCCGGGTATCCAAGCAGGAAATAACGAGATCCCAATTGCAGTGGCGACGCAAGAAGAACCCACGGTTGAGTTTATTCACCAACTGGCAAGAGAAGGGCTATCAAAGTTAGGGCACCATGGACCGATGACGGCGATGGGTGTGCCGAGAGACCAATTGCCACATTGGGATGACCTGCAAATGATGGTCGCACAAATGGCAACCAAACCTCTGATGGAAGATGTACCAGTCAAAACCGAATTGGTGATTGGTCCAAAAGCGAAGAAGCCGCTGGTACTAAAAATTCCGTTGTTTGTCTCTGACATGAGCTTTGGCGCATTATCAGAAGAAGCTAAAATCTCACTCGCGAAAGGTGCGGAGTTAGCCGGAACCGGAATTTGCTCTGGAGAAGGTGGCATGCTGCCAGAAGAACAAGCGGCGAACTCCCGCTATTTCTATGAACTGGCGAGTGCGCAATTTGGTTACGACGAATCTAAGTTACTCAATGTCCAAGCTTTCCACTTTAAAGGTGGGCAGGGAGCAAAAACAGGGACTGGTGGTCATCTTCCTGCAAATAAAAATGTGGGCAAAATATCGCAAGTGCGTGGCATTCCCGAAGGGCAACCTGCGATTTCACCACCGACGTTTAAAGATCTGCATACCGCAGAAGATTTTAAAAAGTTTGCTGATCGGGTGCGTGAAGTAACAGGTGGTATCCCGATAGGCTTCAAGCTCAGTGCAAATCATATCGAAGAAGACATTCAGTTCGCACTCGATGCCAGTGCGGATTACATCATTTTGGATGGTCGTGGAGGAGGTACGGGCGCAGCGCCTGCTATGTTCCGTGATCACATCAGCGTGCCAACCATTCCCGCTCTCGCTAGAGCAAGGCGCTATCTGGATGCACAAGGTGTGAGTGACCGTGTCACGTTGATCGTTACGGGTGGACTGCGTGTTCCAATGGACTTTGTAAAAGCGATGGCGCTCGGTGCAGATGGCGTTGCGATTTCTAACAGTGCGATGCAGTCGATAGGTTGTGTAGCCGCGAGAATGTGCAATACCAACAATTGTCCAGCAGGCATTGCAACGCAAAAAGCCGACTTAAGACAGCGGTTGAATGTGGATAAAGCGTCGGTTCAATTGAAGAACTTCTTTGAAGCCTCGGTTGAGTTGATGCAAGTGATGGCAAGGGCGTGTGGACACGATGATCTCAGCAAGTTTAATCAACACGACCTCGCCACTTGGAATCGCGATATGGCGTTGCTTTCTGGGGTGAAATACGCGGGCGTAGACAAGCCTTAACGTTTCTCTTTCTCTGATTAGCGCCTGTTTTACTGTGGCTGCAATTTGTACGATTGATAATTGAGCTCATATGGACCATAATAATAAGACCATTTGGTCTATAGGAGCTCAGTATGGCAACGGCGACATTAAAAAGCTTTAAACCGAAGCCGCCTCATAAGGCAAACTTTTGGTTTATGCTGGGCATTGAAGATGCCGAAACCGGTCGTACCGATGCGGTTCATAAAGGCTTTGAGCCAAAGGTATACCGTAATATCGTCGAGCGTGTGAAGCTTTCTCAAAGCGAATTCCAACACGTCACATTGATCCCGGTGAGCACCATCAAACGTCGACTCAAAAACGAAGAGCGCTTCAACACGCAAGAGAGTGATGCCATCTATCGTTTAGCGATGCTACTTAAGCTAGCAACAGAACTGTTTGATGATGAAGAACGCGCACTAGGTTGGATGCGTGAAAATGTTTACGGTTTGGGCGGCAAACGCCCACTAGACATGGTTTCAACCACGGTTGATTTTGAAATTGTAAAAGATTTGATTGGACGACTAGAGCACGGGGTATTCTCGTAATATGAAGCTCTATCGACTGACTCAAAAGAAGTTCTCTGAGTCTCCATTTAGCCCAATCGGTGCCAAGCTATACGGCGGGCGATGGAACTCGAAAGGAACCGAAGCACTGTACTTTTCTCAATCCGAATCTCTTTGCTCGTTAGAAGTTTTCGTTCATGTAAATAACGATCCGGCGATCACCAAGCTTTACGACTTGTATCGTATCGAGATGCCAGAATACTTAATTGCCGCACTGGATGAAGAAGATCTGCCGGTCACTTGGCGCTCCATTCCTGCTAGTGAATCCACACAATACATCGGTGACCAGTTTCTCAACGATCCGCATCCTGAGTTCGCTGCACTGCAAGTGCCTTCAACGATTTCGCCTCGTGATAACAACTACGTCGTCAATCCAAACCATCCCAAGATGAAAGACATCCTGAAGAAAGCAGAGAAGCTTGATTTTGCTTTTGACCCACGAATCTTTAAATAAAAAAGCTCAGCGTTTGGATTAGCGCTGAGCTTTCTTTTGTCATTGGGTTAATGCTGAGCAGTCAGCAGTTGATTGTCACTCAACTCCTTCTGATAGCTACTCAATACAATTTCTGCGCCTTTGTAGGATAGGTGGTTCGCATCGGTGTACATGGCGTTGTTATCGCCTACTTTCATTGCACATTTGCCTTGCTGACAGATGTAATTGGTAAGGTCGACAAACTCCACATGTTCAAATTGTTCAAAATAGTGAGCCAACGTAGCCACGCGATGTGGGTGTGATTGCCTTGGCGTGAAGTCACATTCATTGCCAGTGTTGTCTCCAAACAGTCGCGCTTTCCACAAACATTCACCAATGGCATGCGGTGCGGAAGGTGTTGGACCAAAGACCAGAACTTCTCGATCTTCTAACTCGTTCAAAAGGCGAGTGAGCGAAGCTTGGTAGTCTTGTTTGGATAGCTCTTTATTGAAGTTAGAAGAAATCACCACACGACGGATAGAAGGGGTATTCAAAATGGTTTCTATTGCATCAGTGAAGAAATTGCTGCAAGACAAATGGTTTGCACCTGAAACCTTATCGACATAGCCAACCGCGCAAGAGTCTTGCGTAAGTTGAACAACCCCTGTTGGTGTGTCATTCGCGAGTTGCTGAACAAAGACCATGCTGTGGCTGTTACCCAATACAGCGACAGTAGGCTGGGAAGATGAGGAGCAGGTGTCATTGATGCCGGTATTACCGTTACATGCGATGCCGTAGCCGTTGTTCACGCGCATGGCTTCGAAAAACGCGCTACGGTCGGGAAAGCCTCCGTTTTTATGGCCGACGACACCAAAAGCAAGCAGTGGCAGGGTAACTAATACAAGTGAGGCAGTAAGTGTGCTCATGCCGATTTTCTTGCGGCTACGGAAAGGCTTTTCAACAAAGCGCCAAGTTAGGTAAGAAAAAGCAAATAGAGCCACTAGATAAAACGCGAGACTGAACTCTTGTCCGGCAGTGAGTACGTATCGATAAAAGACCAGTAACGGAATATGCCATAGATAGAGGCTGTAGCTAATTAAACCGACAAAAACCACAGATTTGAGGCTTAGAGCTTTACCCAGCGTGTTGTCTTTGGATGAGAACAAGATGATAAGCGCGGTACCAATCACAGGGATTAACAGCATGAGCCCGGCGCCATCTTTTGATTTATCGAACAACAAGGCGGAGGCAAGCACCAGTGTTAAACCAATCATGGCAAGTGTGTTGTTGGGCTTGATGACGGTTTTACGCATCACTAGGGCAATCAGAGAGCCTGCCGCCAACTCCCAAGCCCGGGAGAAAATCATGTAAAAGGCGAAATCAGGATCACCACTGGCGTACCAAATAGTCATCAAACTTAGTGCAAATACTGCGATGAAGAAGGTGAGATAAGACATGAGCTTGCCATGTGCCAGCAACATAAGCAAAAGAGGGATCACAATGTAATATTGCTCTTCGACACCTAAGCTCCAAGTATGAAAGAGTGGGTTGGCTTGCTCTTCCAGCCCAAAATAATTGTGGCCTTTGAGGTACAGCAACACATTAGAAGCGGACAGAATGGAAGACACAGAAAACTCGCCCACCTCTTTGTGTGCGTGGGGAAGGAACAACCACCAAGAGAGCAGGTAACATACTGCAATAACCAGCAGTAGTAAGGGCAAGATCCTACGAATACGGCGCTCGTAGAAGTCAGCAAGGCTGAATTGGTTCTTGTCTAAGTCGTTTATCACAATTGTGGTAATTAAATAGCCACTGATCACGAAGAACACGTCTACGCCGATAAAGCCACCAGCAAACGCTTGTATGTTCGCGTGGAAAAAAATCACCAATAGGACCGCAATCGCTCTTAATCCATCAATCTCTGCTCTGTATGTCATCGCTTTTCTCCCTAGTCAACGACATATCTAACGCAAAATGCGCACCAAAATTTGGTCTTTGAAAATCAGAGTCTTAGTAGCGGTTATAAGGATGAGAGCAGTTTTGCAGGGTGACTTCTTATATTGATTTTCATTTTGAAAACAGCAAGCTTGCAGTTTCTAGCAAAATGACGTGCTACGGATGTAAATCAAAGATCAGTCGAACGGAAGTTCTTATACTCCAAGCTAAGTAAATAAACTCAGAAACGAGGCTATGAGCCAAAACGACATTCAAACCAAAATCGCCAGCTTTACCTGTATCGAAGAAGCTCTGGACTATTTCGATATTGGTTTTGATAGCCGCTTTATTGATAAACACAGAGTGGAGTTAGTGAAGCGCTTCAATGGCTATTTGATTCTGACTAAGCCAGAAGATTGGTTTGCGGCTCGTCGCGCTTTAAAGAACGCATACTGCAAGGTGCAGCGCAGTTTACTGGATAAAACCACACGCTCGGCTTGCCGTGGTTGCACGTCTTGTCAGCGTCGCTAAGTTGAATAGAAAGTAAAAAACCGCAGCAGTGCGGTTTTTTATTGTTGGCACGTCAATGATAGGTAATACCATTTCCATCAATTATCTGCTCATTCTTGCTGGTTAAAATCACTTATAACGGTGTTAAAGATTTTGTAGGTAGAGTAACTAGCTAGCTGCAATCTTTGCCTTGTTCTAAGTGATTTTACCGGCGCAATTTTTTGAACATCTAATTAACGAAATTGGTATAAGTCACCCACTGCGCAAAACAAGAAGACAAGTGCAAACATAGATTACCTGAGTCCGAATCTGTTGTTATTGGCATATGCTAATAACCTTTTAAGGACGATCTTATGCGTGAAACGTTTCCTTCTCACCAATGTTGTGCGGTGTGCTCTAAAGAGAACCCTTACTCATTGGGTGTTGAATATCAAACTCAAGATAAAAGTAGTGTAGTTGCATCATTTATAGTCAACGAACACCACCAAGGTTACAGTGGACTATTGCATGGCGGTATTGCGACATGCTTGGTTGATGGTGCCATGACTCATTGTTTGCTAGCAAATGGAGTGAAGGCGTTGACGGCTCAGTTAGAAATGCGCTTTCATTCGCCGATTAAGGTAGGTGAAGAGATAAACATTACCGCTAGGGTTGTAAAAGAAACAAGAGGTATTTTTCAGATGGCTTCGAGCCTAGAGGTTGGAGGTGAAGTCAGAGTATCAGCAACGGCTAAATTCGTTCGCCCCAAATCTTAGATGACGGTTAATATCAAATTTCTGGCCGAAAGCGTGAGCGATATAGTTGAGATTGTGGCAACGTAAAAGTAGCAAAGGAGGCAGAATGTTAGAAATTAGACGCTTTGAAAGTGGTGATGAAGAAACATTAAGAACGCTTCTCTACAATACGGTCAGAAAAATATGTATAAACGATTATACGGATGCACAGGTAAGCGCTTGGGCACCAAACATCTATGTGGCTGAAGACTGGGACAAGAAAATAGCATCATTGAATCCATTTATAGCAATACTTGATGGACAAGTGGTTGGGTACGCTGATTTACAACCCGATGGGTATGTCGATCACTTCTTTTGTCACTGGCAGCATCAAGGGAAGGGGGTTGGCAATGCACTGATGCAGCAGTTAATCGCAGAGGGTGCCCGAAACTTTAACAATCGCTTATACGCCAATGTCAGCTTAACCGCAAAACCATTTTTCGAACGTCACGGATTCATTGTGATTAAGCAGCAATCAGTAGATATCAGAGGGCAAACGCTAACGAATTTTTTAATGGAAAAGGAACTGAATAAATAGAGGAAATACCATAACTCCTCTATTTATCACGTGATAATATTATCTATTCTTTTCAATTACACTGATTGAGGTTGCTAGAAATAATATATCTTTTACTAAAAAGAAGTTTGTTATTAGAATTCCGTCAGACACTTTCCAAGTATTTGGCGTTGTGATTAGAAAACTAAGTGTGGATAGAAATATCACGGTAGCAAAAATACCAGAAAAGAAGCCGACCTTTCGATTTTTTAAGCCTACCACCAATCCAATAGCAACAACGATTTCCACTGCGCCAATAAGATTTGATACGGCTTGCACAGATATGACCGAGTACAGCCACCCCATAGCAGGGTGATTCTCTACTAAGGGTTTTATGAGCTCTGCTTCAGTAGGAGTAAACTTGTATATACCGATCCAAGTTAATACAAGTGCCACACCAAGAACCCCAAGACTATAGCCAATATTTCGTTCGCTAACAGCAGTCATATTTTTTTGCATAAATTCACTCCATTATTAAGTTACATGGAGAAGACCTTGTTGTAGTAAATAAAATTTCAAACAGTAATTAAGATATTATTCTTCAAGGAACACTGTTTCCACTTGTATGCAGAAACAAAAAATTTGAGTGGTGAGCACTGTGGGATTTATAAAACTAGCCATTTGCACTTAAGCCGCTTCTTCGTGAAGAAGGAGGGCATGTTAAGCGTGTATAGAAAACTGCGCTGTCTGGCTTGAACGATATAATATAGAAAGATGTCTTCAGTGGCAGCCACCGTTCAATGTAAAATCAGCATGAGGCATGCATATACCTCTCCTAATAGTTTGATATCTCAAAGGTATTTGATAGTTTATAAGTGTTTTTTTAATTTGAGAGTGTTAGCAATGAATTCCAAACAATGTGAAGCTTGGGAGAAGAGTAGGCGACAAGGCATGCTTCCTTGGGTATTGAAAAGTAGAGTATCTAAGGATAAACACTGAGCCGAATCACTTTCTTAACTTATCTTCGGAGCTCATTGATTTAGTTGAAGCGATAATTAATAGCGATAGTGTTATGGCAAAAAAGTGCTATCTATTTTTGGAGTAAAACTGATCTCAGTTCTTTAGTTTCCCGTAAGTCTCGACTGATAACGTTTAAATCGCACGCCAAAGGGAGACTGACCATGAACACTTTAAAACGAACATTCACTAATCTCATCACCGCTTTAACTATTTTTGCTTTAAGTGCTGCAACAGTATTCGCTGCAAAACCTAAGTGGGCTGACGAAATCGATGCCAGCATCGTTGAGTTCGCCGTTGGAGCATCTGGTGAACCATTTGACTTTGATGACAACGGTGGGGACTTTGACATTTTGGTTGCCGCACTCATCGCCACGGGTACTGTCGCGATCTTTGACGGTACCGAATACACAGTTTTCGCTCCAACAGACCAAGCATTCTATGATCTTACTGGCACCGACAATGACGCTGATGCGTTTAATGCTGTCGTAAACCTTCTTGACGTAGAAGGCGTGACCGCAGTGCTTGCCTATCACGTTACCGCTGATATCCGAAACTCTCGCTCGGTGATTCGAGCGAAAAAGATAAACATGCTCGACGGAAATAGCATTAGCTTCGAGAGTGGATTGATATTCGCAAATGAATCTGAAGCAGGTTTGTTAGACACTGACAACAGGCTCAGTGATGGTATGGTTCACATCATCGACACCGTACTACTTCCCTAGAGAACATACTAACTATCTTCAAAATTTTAAACGCATTAGGCGACCAGAGGGTCGCCTTTTTTGTGGATGGATAATTGATATATAGGGACTAGTTAGGGAGTAATTCCTGTGAACGTTACCGCTTGACGCTTACCGTCGTCCACTAAATCAACCTGTTTCACTTGGCCCTTGAAATAGTATGGGGTGAAGCTTGGCATTGGTTTCTGTTCACTCGCATAGTATAAGGTGATCGGTTGATGGTTTAAGGCACCAGACGTTAGTGTACCGATCAACGCGTGTTCAAACTGATGATAGCCATTGCCCCAATGGAACGCTTTGGTCGATTTCGGGTCAAGACCAATACCACCATATTGATGATCGACCCATGCGTCCATAAATGTGCGCGTGGTATATGGTAGTACGTTCCCAACCTTGCTATCTAGGATCGCAAGTGTCATTGCGGATTGGTCTAGCTCGGCCCATTCCCAGGACGAGCTACCGTTAGAATATGGCCGACTTTGCCATGCTGGAATCGCTTTGTTCGCCCATTCGTTTTGTAGTTCTGCGGAGAAATAGTCGCTGACGGTGTCAAATGGGAACTGATATTCGGCACGTTCCAGAGTGGTTTTCATTCCTTCTCTAGCAAACTGCTGCCAATCAGAGTTTTTCACCTGTTTGCCAACGAGATAAGTCATCCAATATGCCTTGATCGTATGACCAAAGTCGTTGTGCTTGGCATTGGGTTGCATTACCGCTTTATGATGAATAGCTCCATAAAAGCGTTGATCTTTGTCTGAGTGATAGTGCTCAACTAAGGTGCTGGTTAACCACTTAAGATCATTTAGCCATTGTGTTTTATAAGGCTCAGGAAGCAGAGGCGCGACCAAAAGCATATAACCATTAATTTGGTCCAATTGTGCTACCAACTCGTGCTGCTTTGCGCTCTGTTCATCGCCATCCTCCAAAACCCAAGCTAGGCCAACATCATCGTTTACTTTGTAATTATCGAAGATAAATTTTTGCTGTTCGATAAGCACTTTCTCTACGTTTGGATCTCGTGTCAGGTAGTAATACATCGCTAGCCCAACGAGGGCATAAGCTTGGTCTTGTGAGGTACGTTGCGTCCACTTTAATCCTGCTTTTTGATTTTGCGTGAACGAGACAAAGCCGCCATGCTCTTTGTCCTGCAATTCGTTGATAAGGTAATAAGCCCCTTGTTTCGCAAGCTCAAGAGCCTGCGCATTACCAGTCAGATGATAAAGCACACCATAAGCGTAGGTTTGCCGTGATTTCATACGGGTGTATTCGCGACCAAAGTGCGGGGTAATCCAGCCTCGATCCAGCTCAGGACATACATTAGCCGTATCCAACACCTGACCATCATTACAACGAAAAGTAGGGAAGTTACCAATGGGAGCACCAAAGGCATTTTCGTTCATCCAGTAAGGTGCTAAGCCTTCTGTGGCATGCTTTAACCACGCTTGAGTGGATGGGAAGCTAGTTGTCGTATTACTCTCATCGGGAGTAGCAAAGGACAACGAGCTAGTGGCGAGAGATATTGCTAATATTAGTGACTTTGTCGAGAAAGGCATAAAGCAAGTCCATGAAACAAAAGAACTAGTATATCGTATGCTTACCTATACAAACCGTTGAATCACTCCGGTTTTTAATTAGACGCGGTGATAACCTTATCAGCCGCATGTTTGATAGATCGAGCTGGATTTCCAGCGACACGGTCTCCTGCAGCAACATCTTTAGTCACGACTGAACCTGCGCCAATTATCGCTTCTTCTCCGATGGTCACTCCCGGCATGACAATCGCGCCGCCGCCAATCCATACTTTGTCTTTGATGGTTACGGGTTTTGCAACTTCATCGCCTGCTAAGCGGCGCTCTGTATCTAAGGCGTGCGCCGCCGTATAGATTTGAACTCTTGGTCCAATCATTACATTAGAGCCAATAACAACGCGTCCATTATCTAAAATGATGGCATCCCAATTGATATAACTATTCGACCCAATTGAAAGGTGGCAGCCGTAGGTCAATTGCAAAGGAGCTTGAATACACGAGCCTTCTCCCAAACTAACACCCATCTCGGTCAGTATGGCTTTTCGATTGGCTGAATCTGGTTCGTGATTAAATTTGAATATGAGTGTTGCAGTGCGATCACGCATGGTCTGAAGTTCTTCGTCGAGACAGTTGTAAACGTCGCCTGAGCGCATGAGATTGAGTGCCAACATTTGATATACCCTTACAGCTTAATAGTGCATTAAACCAATATAAGGCGAGGAAGAAATAAGTAAAAGCCGGATAGCGGAAAGCTAGTTTGCCGTCACTTATTATGGCTGCACATAAGAGAGATGGGTCGACAATATGATACTAAACCGTTGAATGTGCGGGGTGATGTACTAGGTTTTATATGAGTGATTGCTACATGGAATCCCAGCCTTAAGGGCAACCTTGTTTCGACAAAGTGGCGGTAAATGCTGTGTTGGGAATGATTCACACGCTATTCGTCGCTGGTTTACAGCGATGAGAATATGATGCGAAACCAAAGGGATGAACAGTGAATAATTCAAATGAAAACCTAGAAAAGGTATTAGCAAAGGCATTTACTACGTCTTTGATACGATTCTCTATTACGACGCTGATCGTCATTGTGTGTTGGTGGGCATTTTTACCTTTCCTACCTATTTTGTTGTGGGCACTGGTATTGGCGATAGCCCTCTATCCGGTCAAACTTGTGATAGAAAAAAAGTTGGGTATAAGCTCTGCACGCTCGGCAACACTGATAGCGATCATCGGTGTACTTCTTCTTGGCACACCAACTGCGATGGTCGGTAATTCATTTGCGTCCAAAACGCTTGGGACATTTGAATCTTATCGAGACGGCACCTTAGTTGTCACTAAGCCATCTGATAGCGTTAAAGAATGGCCTTTAATTGGCAACAAAGTTCACGCCGTTTGGTATGAAGCTGCGGATGATCTGCCAACTTTCATTGAAAAACGCCAACCTCAAATAAAAGGTGTGCTGAGTTGGTTTATCGATAGAGCTACTGGTGCAGCTAAGAGTGCATTTATGCTCATTGGTGCCATCATTATTGCTGGTATCATGCTTGCTTGGGCTCAACCTGCTGCAAAGTCAATACGCAAGATCTTCATCAGTTTTACAGATGAAATCAGAGGGCCTGATTTACATGAGCTGACAACTGCCACCATCCGACAAGTTGCGGTAGGCATCATTGGTATTGCGTTCTTAACGGCGGTGATCTTTGGAGGAGTGGTTGCATTATCTGGTGTACCAGCGGCGGCGTTGTTTACTCTCATTGCCTTGGTATTTGCTATAGTTCAACTTCCGGTCACCATTATCGCGCTTGTTGCTGTTGGGTTATTGTGGTCGGGTGATACTGGCACGGTACACAATGTTATTTTTACTGTGTTGCTTCTTGCCGCGAGTTTGGTTGATAACTTCTTAAAACCGTTGATTCTTGGCCGTGGTCTTGAAGTGCCGATGCCAATCGTACTGATTGGTGCTGTTGGCGGCATGATGTCCGGCGGCATCCTAGGCATGTTTATCGGTGCAGCTTTCTTAGCAGCAGGTTACCAAGTGTTTATGAAGTGGGTAGATACAGAGACCCAGGGCGTTACAGAAGTTATCGAGAATTCAGAAGTACAAGGGGATCCCCCCCAAGATTAAGCGCTCTTAAAAAAGAGAAAGACGGCCGTGTTACAGGCCGTCTTTTTTATTGGGTGGCCTGTAATTAGTGATTTTCAACAGCACTCAGGTACTTAGCCATAAGGCGAATCTCTTCATCGGAGTAGTGTTCCATCGCTACCTCCATGGTCATGAATAATCCGTTTTTACGTTTTTTCATCTTGTAATCTTTCATCTGATTGAAGAGGTAAAGTTCATTTTGCCCACCGATTTTCGGGTACATAGGCATCACGGGCTCATTTCCGGTTTCACCATGGCACGTAGCACAGCCACCTTTCCCTGGGGCGATATAAAGCGCTTTGCCTTTATCAATTCCAGTGCTGGCAAAAGCTGAGAAGCTGGTGGAGGCAATAAGTAAAATAAGCATACGTTTCATGATTACAGCTCCTCACTTAAACACGTTAGCCAGTCTTGAATCACTCCGGGTGAGTGCTTGATATACCCAGAATAACGAAACTTAATTTCACCATTAATTACCACCAATGTGGCTGGCAATCCTTGAAAGCCAAGCGCGTGAATTGATCCCATGTCCGGTTCAATGGTTTTAGGTAGGTGCTGAATGCCCAATTTAGAAAATCGTTCTTTGATGGTTGAAAGATTGTCCCCAATATGAACGGTTTCAACACGAAAATTTTCGTTATTCGCTATGCTGTCGAGCGCTGGCAACTCCTTCAGGCAAGGAGGGCACCATACTGCCCAAAGGTTGACCAAACTAACTCGACTTTTGAGTTCCGTGAGATTGTAAGATGCGTTATGCGTGATAAAGCCTTCCGGCGTCTTGCATTCGCCCGCAGAAGCCGATGATATTGAGCCTAACGCAATGCTAAACAGTATGATGATAGGCATTCTATTCATGAATATACCTTTCCAAACTTTGACCAATCTTTTTACCCCCTTCGCCATAGCCAAATACATCAATAAGCTCTCGATCTGGCCCGTAAAGGTAGATGTAGGCAGAGTGGTAAACTTCATATTGTTTTGGGAGAGGGGGATAAATGGGCTTGCCTTCAAGAGAATAGCCATAGGTTGCCTTCATATTCTTTGCAACTGATTTGATCTGCTCTTGAGTTCCCGTTAATCCAATCATCTTTGGGTCAAAGTACTTTACATACATGTCCAAGTTTTCGATGGTATCGCGGTTAGGATCAACAGAGATGAATATTGGCGTAATTTTATTTGCCCCTTCTTTTAGAGAATTAACCGCAGTCGCTAAATCAATAACCGTAGTAGGGCAAATATCTGGGCAGCTTGTATAGCCAATCCCTATCAAGAGAAACTGGCCTTGCCAATTTTTCTCGGTCACAGTCCCTAGGGTATTCTCTCGCAGTTCAAACTTTAAAGGTTTCGCAACGGCGCTAAAACTCAGAAAGCATGCCGCTAAAAAAGCGTAGATAGTATAGGAAGTTTGTCGTTTCATTGTACGTTCCTTTAGTGACATACGGTGTTTGTAATGCCCATTGCTAGCAGGTGGGGCTTGGACAACTTAGTGTCGATCTCTTTCAATACCTTATTGGTGCGGATGTCGTAAACGAAGAGTTTTGAGGATCCTTCCTGTGTAGCAAATAGCGTTTTTGAGTCTGAAACTACAACCACTTCTCTAAGGTGATTTTTAAGTGATACAGATTGGACAGGCGCATCGGAGCCTAGCTCGAAAATGTCCAATGCGTCCTTTGACTCGATAATGCCCATCGTTTCAATCCATCCGGTACGAATCGATTTTGGAGCGCCGGTGAGTTTAAATTCTTTAACCACGGCACCTCCCCAAGACTCGACGACTCGAGCTTGGCCGTTCTCACTTGCTAAAACAATGTATTCAGAATCCGAACTAACATATGGTCGCCAAGGCTGCGAGTCGAATTGAAAGGTGTTGAATTCCATTTCCATCGATAAATCCCATACAACAACGGCGTTATCTTTATACTGCGACGTAAGCGCCAAACGAGCATCTGGTGAGAGAGTCAACTCAGAAACGTTGCCTTCTCCTACATTGATATAGCGTCTCTGACCGTCATGGTTTCGATATACAAGAGTTTTACCAGTATTGCTCTCTGACACATATAAATTGTACCCACCGTTATCAAAGTTCATGCTAAATGGAGAGCTAACACCTGTAATCGTCGCCACATATTCACGTTTTAAAGGCTTGATGATATCAATACGATCTTTCATCGCGACGGCAAGCTGTGCTTCATCGGCATGAAATGCAATTTCAGTTGGTATGGCCTCCATTTCAATTGACCAGTGTTTCTTCTTAACCAGGTCATACACATAAACCACTGGTGTTTTACCATCGATGTAAACCAAAACATCTTGAACATCAGAGACTTCAATTTGCGTTGGTTTTGTTTTTAACCCAATTTGGTCGGTATAGGAGAAACTAAAAGTATCAATGACCGCCACATTATTAGATGCATCATCAGAAATAAAAGCCCATCGAGCGCCATCGTCGTAGCGGCCGGGAATATCGGCGTGTACTGAAAAAGCGAGCAATGAGGTGAGTAGGGGAAGGATAAGTTTGTTCATAGCAACCTCGCGTGACAAGAGAGCATTTGAATAAGCGTTATTCAAAATATGAAGGTTTGAATTTAAAGAAAAAAAAACAACTGGTTGGAGCAAAAGAAGCCCCCGGAAGGGCTTCTTTGTAGGATTAAGGTGTGCGAACACAGCGAGTGTAGAACTCGGAATCTTTCGACATACCAAACCCTTGTCCAGTTAGGTAACCATGTGCCCAACCTTCGTTATCACCGGTGAATCTCAAATCCAATTGCTCTAGCGTTTGATTTTTCTTACGAGCCGATAGAGGTCTCACATGAAGCGTAGGGCCTGCAACATCAGAAGTGCTGGTCCAGAAGAATGACTTCACTGGTGTGTTTGGGAAAAACTCTTCATCAATTGCTGGAGAAACTTTGTTGTAGTTAACAATGGAGTTCATCTCTTTGATATCCGGAGTACGCCAGTCATCATAGCCAGCATACTCTAAGTCTTGGCAGTACTTCAGAGAATCATCGAACTTGCGTTTCACATAATCAATGTTCTGTTGCCACATTCGATTGGTCACTTTTTCTGTGACGGTACCATCACCATTATCGATGTATTGCATGTTGTGATAGGCAGCGTTGTTATCCGCACGAACACAGCGAACAAGCTTAGTTGATGCGGTATGTTGGCCCATGATATGTGCATCGGGGAAACCAACGTGCCAAACGTGATCATGACGGTCAGAAATTGGGAACGTCCAAATGCCTGAGTTCTGACGAGGCATATTTAAGAACACATCGGTATTAATCGCTGGACGGAACTCACCCATATCAGCAATGGAGAACAACTCTTTCATTAGTGGGAAACGCCAATCTGTGTAACCATCGATTTCTAGGTTTGCACAGTATTCTTTACCTTCGACCGCCGTCATCCAGATACGCGATGAGTCACGTTCCCACATAAGCTGGGTATTGTTATCTTTTACCAGTTTGCCAGATTTTGAAATCGTGTAACTCGGCTCATTTCCCTGAAAATCAGAGTCTTCACCAAAAGTATCGGTAAAGTTTTGGATCTGACCAGTTTCCGGAATCTTAAAACCTTCAGGGGCAGGCATGCCAATCCCGGTGATAAATTCTTCCCTCTCGATAGGTTTTACACGCTGTCCTGAAACATAAGCCGCGACATCTCGGTAATCTTGGTCTGACAACATCTTAGCGTAAGGCATCATGATGCCTGCCAAAGCACCATTTGTACGTTTGCCATCGCGGTAGGCAATCATTTGCTCGTAGATGTACGTTGGCATTTGTCCCTTCAAAGGTGGGAAATTTTTCTGCGTCGAGGCTCCTTGTTCTCCATGACAGGCTTTACATGTTCTATCGTAAGTTTCTTTTCCACGTTTGAACTCTTCGCTCTCTAGTACATCCGGCATTGGGTTGTACTTCATTTTTTGAGCGCCAAGTAAAATTGCAGTCGATGCCATATCACGTGGAGGGTTGGAATAGACGATCTCTTTCATTTGAGATGCAATACCAGAATGGCGTTCATTATCCATTGAGAACCATTGATCGAGGAACCACTGAGGATCGAAACCTTCAAGTTTCGGGCTGAGTGTTTCTGGTACTTCCTCTTTAGCTGGACGGTGACATCCAAGGTAGCAACTGTACAAAATACGCTTCGCGGCTTTCATATCTGAAGGTGATTTCTTCAGATCTTCGAATGTACGATTGATGGTGTAATCACCGTATCCATTGTCAATGTCTTCTGCGGCAAAACTGTTACCAGCTAATGCCACACTAATGGCCAGTGATAATGTGGTTAAGTATTTCATTTATAAGCCCTCAGTTGCCGCAACGTTACGAATTCGTTCTTCTTCACGTAAACGCATTTCACGTTTTAGATTTGGGTGTGCGATATCGTAGTGGCAGCTCGAACACTTCCAAGATGGATCGTTAGCTTTGTTGTTAAATGCAAGGTTGTGAGAAAAGTCCGATGCGGGTGAGTTTTCGTCAGCACCTTGAGCGCGCTCTTCCAAGCCTCGGTGGCAATTGATGCAGCCTGAGTCATAAACATACTCACCACGCTTAGGATGAAGCTCTTCATAGTCAAGGGACTCCATACCAAGCACAAACTCACCCCACAAGTGACGCGTACCAGACGTTCCTTTGACCCAAAGTTCTTCGACAATATTGGATTTCGGCAGATGACAATCGATACAATCTGCAACAAAACCGTGTTGGTTATTACCACCATGCACAGATTGTGCGAACGTATCAGCCATCGGTTCCATCGTATGGCATGACGCACAAAACTCGTTGGTGCTGAATACATGCAAAACTTCTGTTGCAGGGAGTGCGGAGATCAAACCAATCCCGATGCCTACAGCAACAATGGCAAGTTTGACCGAGCGTTTCACTTGTTTAATTTGCTCAATAATTTTCATCGTCTCACCTACATTTTATGCTTCGGTGGAAAGTCAGAAGATTTAAGAACGTTCGCTTCACATTGTTGGTCTGAAAGGTAGGTCAGCCATAAGTTGACCGTGTACTTTTCGCCAGCGAGTGGGCGCTTCTTAAGATCCATTAACATAAAGTGCGTTCCACCGCGCTCCAGTTTGGTCACCGTGTTTTTCTTGAGGAACAGTTTCGGAAAACGCTGCATCTTCATAACGCCATCTTTTATGATAGTGTTGTGCATTTGAATCTCGTTCGTTAGCTCAGGAATTTCTGCCCCAAGAATCGCTTCTGGTGAAGGAAGTCTTAGTGCTTTCACTTCTTCGTCTTCGGTAAATGTGGCATTAAAAAATAATCCAGTTTTATTGACACCAGGTGCTGGTTCAACAATGACACAATCGGTAATGGAAACGCCTGCTGAAGCTTGATTCGCACAGAGTAGGCCTAATGTTGCTATTAGCTTTTTCATTTATTCAGTCCTTAGCGCAGAGCGTTAAAATTTAAAGTGGAGGCCGATGTTAATGTTGTCATTTCGGTTTTCACCGTTGTTGTTCGCTGGGTCATTGGTTGCTGAATCTTCAGCGTACTCAGCGACTTCAATGTAGGTAGAGAACTGTTGACTAAAGGCATAGTTGAGACTTGCTAGATAAAGCGTTTGGCCATCTTTATTCGAATCGTCGAAAGCTTTGTGTTGAGCCCCGAGTTTAAAGGTCAGCTTATCTAGAGAGTATTTGCCTGAGACGCCATATACAGTGCTGTCGCCTTGGGGATCGTCGGTATTCAGTTCAACAAGGCCACCGAGGTAGACGTTATCCCAAGTGTAAGAAGACGAGAGGGCGTAACGAACGTAGTCATCGTTTTGGTGGCCTGGCATTTGTTTATCGTCCACTTGGGCACGATTCAGTACCAGGTCAAAATTATCGGTCACATACAGTAATCTAAGACCTAGAATATCAATGTCTTCTCCATTGCTATTATCAGGGCTGATGACCGCGACTTTTGCGTATACACCGTTCCATTTGGGTGTCATATAGGCAAGTTGGTTGTCACCAGATTTTGCTTGACGAAATAAAGCGGCATTGCTTGAACGGCGCATATTGTTACTTTCAAAAATGTCTACGCGAGAGTAGAGATCTTTATAGGTGCCAGTGGTACCGTTGCCGAAGTAGATGCCGCCGAAATCTTTGGTTATTAGAATTAAGTTTGCTTCGCTAACGCGGGTATCGAAGTCCTGTTCGTCAGGAATCTTTTGAGTGAGATCTTCAGAATACTCAGCTTCTAGTTTGTAGATTACACGCAATAGACCAGCATCGTGTTTGCCTTTGATACCCGCATTCGCGCGATGAATTTCTGATTGATAATCTTGTCCTGCTTCCCAGCGTACTTGCCCTAAGATGTCGCCATAAAAGTTGGGTGCTTCAAAGGTTGTTGCCGCGACAGGCGTTGTACACAAAGCGAGTGTGGAGAATAGTAAAGGGTGTTTTAACTGCATGAATAGGCCTACTCTAAGGTGGTAGTTATGAAAAGTTGTGTCGAATTATATCGAGTTGCTCACTGGGCAATACGCAGGTAGGTAATGGCTGTTATTCAAAAAATGAATAGCGGATGTGAGATCAAAGAAAGCGGGGATATTTTTTCAGTTACAGTGATGAGAGAAGAAAATTTGCATAATAGTCAGTAATATCTTGGCGATACGATTTAGGAGCTAAAAGTGGATATCGAAGCAGTTAAAATGTTCTCTGTTTTGGCGAAAAAGCTTAACTTTACTGAGACCGCAAAAGCGCTGGATGTAAGTCAGCCAACATTAAGTAGAAAGATCAAAGCTCTGGAAGAGAGTCTCAATGTCACCTTAGTGCACCGAAGAGGCAGTAGTATTAGCCTTACGCCCCAAGGGGAGAGCTTCTTAGAATCGGCAGGTCAAATTCTAGATCTTATCGAACACACCGTTGAGAAGCTTCACGTTGAACGTAAAGGCATTAATGGGCTGCTCCGAATTGGTTGTTTGCATCCGATGGCGCGCTTCTTAACCAAGAGCTTCCTGCCCGATTTTCATGAAAAATATCCAAACATTCATATTCATTTTCACACACTAACTCCCAATACCTTGAGCCTTTTTGAAGATGTGGATTTGATGATTGCGCCATTTTTACCTAATGATGAGTCAGTCGTTTGCCGAATAGCCTCTCGCTTTACTCGATGTTGTTATGCGTCCCCAAAATATATTCAAAAACATGGAAAACCCAAATACGTGCATGATCTGGAGCTTCACCAATGCATCACACATACCAATTCGCCAACCCTCGAAAGGTACTGGAGCTTAACTAACAGTGAAGGAGAAAGCCATCAGGTTGAAGTGACCGGAGATATGACCACCAACTCGATTGATATCGCAATTAACTTGGCACAAGAGGGGTTTGGGATTGGTCTAATTCCAGATAACCAAGTCAGAGAGCAAGTGAGTCAAGGTGAGCTTATCAAGCTCTTCAACGGAGAATGGTATGAAGAAGGTACTCTCTATATTCTGTACAAACAAAGTGTGCATACCCCTAAGCGTTTCAAAGTATTTATAGAAGAGTTTGAAGCATTTCATGAGCAGTGGGGAATGCAGAAATAACATCTGTGGTCAGATTTTTATTTGACGGCTTTCTAGGTATTGAATGGGTAAAAGAGAATATTAGCTATTAGAGCTATTTACCTAATTTGCCTAAAATCCAACCTATCATTGGAACCAAGCGCACAATCCTAGCGTTAGAACAATAGTTAACCACTTTTAAACGATATTATTGATTTTTACTGCCAGTATAGAATCAACAATTCGTTATCTATATGTATTGTCACTTCAATATGTCCAACGAGCCTGGCCAATAAATCAAGGAAGAAGGCTGGTATGCTAAAGTTGAGAGATGCGAATGTACTGTTAATTAAAGAGTTTGCAAATAAGAACATCAGTATATCTAGTCTCCTACTATCACTTGGAGTTCGTCAGCATAAAATAATCCACTTAAACTCACCGTGTGAAGCTCTTAATCGGAGTTTCCACCAGCAGTTTGATATCTTAATCTGTGATCAGAGCTTTCTAAACGGGCAGATAAAATCTCAAGATTTAATTTTTGAGCTAAAGAAGGCCAACGCCATAGACGAGCGCTCTATTATTGTTATGGATTGTAAAAGAGGGTTCGTCCGCGATAGATCTTATTATTTGGCTGATGTCCATATCATTCCAGACGATAGCCAACAAGAGATCAGCGACCTCATCCGTAAGGTATTTAAGAAGAAAAATAAAGTTTGGCCGTTATTGCAACCCGATAATCTAGACAGTAATGATGACATTGAAGAGCGCTATCAGTTTTTTGAACATCACTATGTTGACTATCAACATGACTTGCGACTCAATCGAGCAAACAATCATCTCTTAAAGCGTGAGCTCAAACAGGCATCTGAGCTCTATGGCACCTTAATTAAAGAGGGTTGCAAACGTGACTATTCGGTTGAAATTAGTCTGTTTCTCAACGCATTGTCTTTGAATGGGCAAACGAAAGAAGCGCTGGAACTATATGAAAAATTTGACTCAACTCGATTTCAATTAGGGCAGCCCTTTGAGGAAATCGGTAGCCTATTGCTGCTACAAAGCGGTCATATCAAACAAGCTTATCAGCTATCTGCTCGATCTGGGCTCCAGTGGGGGCTAAGTCGAGTACAGCATCAAATACTGGCGTTGTTCGCCATTGGTTTAGGTAAATATGAAGAGGCGCTTGTCCACTTTTCTTCCGATCTAAATGCAGCAAAGCAAATCAATCAAAATGTTGTTCAAAGCACCCTAAATTATTTGTTTTTACTACTTATGGTGTGGATGAGGAGTGAAGAGGGGCGAATACTGTATGAGAAGAAGTTTGCTCAGGTTCTTAATGAAGTATCCCGTTTAAAAATGAATGAGAGTGAAAGTCAGCATTTCTCCCTCATTCAACTTCATGCCGACTTTCTTAAAGGGGAACTCCAAAATGCTGAAGCGTCGCTGGATGCTTTTGTACGTAAGTTGGGTAAAGCTAACCATATAGGAAAAATTCACGCATTGTTCTTGTCCACTGGTTTATCAGACAAAGAAAACCTAACGCAAATTTTTGACCATATTAAGCACAGCGACAGTGTCTTTATGTTTGATCCTCTGCCTTCATTATGTGCAGCATTGGTAAAACACATCGACTTTCAAGCGTTTGCTAAAGAAATGAAGCGTTTCCATAGAACAGAGCTATCAGAATCATGAGCGGGTTGAAAAATAGATGTAGCTTGATTTCTAAGCAAATAGACAAGGTGCTTTTTGCCGTGACGATCAAAATTAATGATTAATTAATTAATTAATTAATTCGATCGTATCGATCAATCTGTTCGATCGATAAAAATTAACAACTGCGCGATAAAAAAGATTTGCCGTAACGATACCTTTTGATCATCGACTCATATTCATTTAGGCGTATAATTCGCATTTCTTTTGCCTATTGAATGTAAATTCTTTATTTGGAAGGGCAATAGTATATATCCAAGTCATTCTCGTTGAACCAAGCATCTCGAGATTGCTTAGGTATAAAGCTAAATGGATTTTTAGACATCAATTAAGGATATGGAGAACCAGCTGAATTAGGATAGTTGAAATGAGTAGAACCTTTAAAGTGGCATTGATGGCCTTGTTAATAATATTGACGGAACTACTTGCTACAAAACTCAGCGCTATCAACAACCAAAATGAATCTGAAAAAGCGATTAACGCTATCAACAAAGAGATGAAAGCTATCTTTAACGATGCGTTGATTACCGCTGAGGTTGTAAGAGAAATGGTTATCCTTTCGGATGATGCTCCGATTTCTCAAGAAGCATTTAATAAACTTAGCCGAACACTGCTCCTTACTTATCAAAATGTTGATGCATTGCTTTACCTACCGAAAGGTATTGTCGCATTGGTATATCCTTATGAATCTCAAAAACTGGCCATCGGTCATAACGTTTTAAAAGATCAAAATAGAAAGGTTGGCGCTACTCAATCGATTGATTGTAAGAAAAATACAATTATTGGGCCGGTAAAACTTGTCCAAAATGGTAAACAAGCATTTATTTTACGCAAGGGAATTTCAAATGAAGCGGGGTTTATTGGATTCTCTTCATCTGTTATCTATTTAGAATCCATATTAGCTTCACTAGAAGAGATACTGAGCGCCAACAACATCAAGAACTACTCAGTAGTTGGATACGATCCTGATAGCTCAAATTATTACGATAAAGTGATCAGTTCAAAAGGAAATAACGGTTGTAACGCTTATACAGGGATAGTGAATATCTTCAATACTAATTGGCAGCTCTCCATAACATCCAATGATACTGGCATCATGGCAAGGCTGGTCATTTTTTTGACATTGTTTTCGGTACTGCTCGTCATCACGACACCTGTTAATTACTTTAACAAGTATCGCCACTCGGAAAAGCAACGTAGTGATTTGCAAAATGAAGCCCACACAGACTACCTAACAGGACTACTTAATAGAAGGGGGCTTGAAAGCAGGTTTGAAGCATTGAAAGAGGAAAATACCTCTGGTTCAATCGCTGTTCTCGACATCGACTTATTTAAGCGAGTTAATGATTCCTATGGGCATGACGTTGGAGATCAGGTACTGGTTCACTTTTCCAAATTATGTAGCGCTAATTTAAGCTCAGGCTACTCTTTGGCACGCACGGGTGGAGAGGAGTTTATTCTTCTAATGCCACATGTTAACGAGGATCAAGCAGTGCAGTGTTGTGAGAAAATCCGACAAGAAGTCGCACAAACACCTGTAATTATCCATGAGTTAAATATTGATATTACCGTGAGCATTGGTATCGCATGCTTTAGTGGTTCTGACACGATGAAGAATGCACTCGCTGATGCAGACCGTGCTCTATATCAAGCGAAGAACCTAGGACGAGATCGAGTGTACTGTTTTCTAACTACCGTATAAGTCTGAGTCCATGTAGCCAACAACTCTCACAGATATTACGTTATCAGCTTGTAAATATAGCCTTGTTTTGGTTTAACTTTAAGAGGGGAAGGATAGCGAATTGAAGGAGCAAGGTGATGCTATGGATTGTAACAAAGTACCTAACAACTGCCGCTATTGTGGTTTTGATTTCTGAAGTAGCAAAACGAAGCGACAAGTTGGGTGCTTTGGTTGCCGCTTTGCCTACTGTCACTATATTGGCATTGGTGTGGATGTATATTGAAGGGCAGGGCAGTGAAAAGCTCTCCAACCATGCTTTCTATACCTTCTGGTTTGTTGTACCAACTTTGCCAATGTTCCTACTTTTCCCTTACCTACTCAGCAAGTATTCATTTTGGAGTACCTTGCTCATCAGTTGTATTGTATCCGTGGTTTGTTTTGCGATAACCAACATGGTGGCTAAACAGTTTGGGGTAAACCTTCTCTAAGAGAGGCCTTCTTTTGGTTTTGTAACCATTTTCGTGGTGACATACCGGAGACATTTTGAAAAGCACGCGAGAATCCTGAGTAGCTACTGTATCCAACTTCATCAGAAACCCAGTTGAGCGGCTTATTTTGCAGAAGTAAAGACTGAGCCACCGATATGCGCCACTTTTGAATGTAATCTCCAGGCGTTTCTCCGATGACTTGTTTAAAGGTCTCAATAAACTGTGTGCGCGACATCGCCGCATTAGAAGCCATCTCACTTAGACTCAAATGGCGTGCTGGTAGTTGATGAACGACCATCATCACAATAGCAAGACGAGGATGAGCAAGGGCCGCAAATAAGCCGTGCTCAATTTGATGTTCCTCAATCAAATAGCGAAAGATCAATGCCATTAAGGCATCGCTCAACTTGTTCAGTAAAAACTCTTGGCCAACTGAGCTTTCATTCGCTTCTCGAGATAGCATCTCTAATACTGGTGTTAGGTTAGGAGCCGCATGGAAAGGTATGATTATTACGTCCGGCAAAGCGGATAACAATGGGTTCATCTGGCTACCTATGTAATCCACATTGGCGCAAACTAACTCGGTTTCTTCCGTTCCTTCTATCCTGTGAGGGGTATTGTTTGGCAAATAAATGATGCAAGGTTGTGTGAGGTGTTGCGTTTTGCCATTAGCTCTCTTCAGTATCAAGTCCCCGGCATTTAATACATGTAAATGACCTCGGTGTTGCTGTTCTGGTTGGAAAGAAGATATGCCGCATAAATGCCCGGAATAAAATACCCCAGTACGTATTGAGAAGTGCTCCATCAATTGTGACAGCAGGTCCATCTTACCTCCGAACGATTCGCGTACTTTTTTGGTCTTTAGTCTCTTTATAGACCGGGAGAGTTAGCTAATTTATTCACACAAGGTAAACGAACATAGACAAGGAGCTTACTATGTCACGCATTAAATCAACGGGTCGAAAACTCTCTTTAATGGCAGCTTTAATCGGAACGAGTTTTTCACTAATGGCTGCGGATATTGGCATGAGCGTTGATGCCAATGATCTTGCTATCAAGGGGTACGACCCGGTGGCTTACTTTACAGACAATGGCGCAGTTCAAGGTAAAGCGGAGTATTCAGCCACGTATAACAACGCGATCTATCACTTCGCTAATGCAGCAAACCGTGACCAGTTTAAAGCAGACCCTCAAGCGTATGTGCCGCAATATGGTGGTTATTGTGCATTCGGCGTTGCGATGGGTAAGAAATTCGAAACTGACCCAGAGGCATGGAAAATTGAAGGCGGAAAGCTATACCTGAATCTCGACAAATCAGTGCAAAAGCGATGGTTGGAAGACACGCAAGGCTTTATTCAAGATGCCAATTCTAATTGGACTACGATCAAGGTTGTTGACGCGAATAAGTTGTAGTGGCTTTCGAGCATAGTTTTATCTTCAAGTAATTTAATGGCGGGCTGGTAAGTTCGCCCTTTTTGATAGTGTGAGATGAAGGAGTCAAAGCATAGGAATCTATGTATAATCAGCCAAATTAGTATTTTTGATAGCGACAGATTTATATGGCAATCCTTGAAATCCTCTCAATTCCAGACCCTCGTTTGAAAGTTAAAGCAGAAAAAGTAAGTGATGTATCGGCAGTGCAATCACTCATAGACGATATGCTTGAGACTCTTTATGCGACAGACAACGGTATTGGCTTAGCTGCAACTCAGGTTGGGCGCAAAGAAGCCATTGTCATCATAGATCTCTCTGACGATAGAAATGATCCGCTGATTCTCATTAACCCTGAAGTTGTTAGTGGCGAGAATAAAGCGATGGGGCAAGAGGGGTGTTTGTCTGTCCCTGATTACTACGCTGATGTCGAGCGCTATACTTCTGTTGTTGTGTCTGCTCTCGATCGGGAAGGGAATGCTATCACTATTGAAAATGATGAATTCTTAGCGATAGCCATGCAGCATGAAATTGATCATCTTTCAGGTAATTTGTTTATCGACTATTTATCGCCACTTAAGCGACAAATGGCGATGAAGAAAGTAAAGAAATACATCAAATCGCAATCTAAGTAACAAGTATCTTAGTAAATAACAGATAGAGAAGGTGGTCGATATGGCCGCCTTTTTTTACCCAATTGTTCGATAACAAACCATATAAAAAGGGCTAAGTGATAGGAACGATAATTGGTTTTGTAAGTATTCTCGCCATAATAACACTACCCCGGTAGCTTAATTAGTCATTATTTGGTTTATGACTTATGCTTGCACTGACTAAGCTTGAAACAACGATTGCCATATAGAAAACGCCCGCGATCGCTTCTAAGTAAACTAAGGTTTGGGCTATTGGTGTAATTGGACTGATATCTCCATAACCAAGAGTGGTCAGAGTGACGAAACTAAAATAGGCCGCCGTGGCAAAATTCTCTTCCCAAGGTATCGCGTTCATGCCTGAGAATGAATGAGAGTCAAACTCAATCAATATCAAATAGGCCACAGCCCAAATTAATCCAAGTAGAAGAAATAAAGCAATAGAACCAACCACCTTATTATTATTGATTTGTCCAGAGAAGAGGATCTGCTTGGCAATAGATTTAAACGTACCAACAAAAAAGGTAAAGCTAAGTAAGAGCATTATTAGGTTACTATATTGTAGATCAAACAGATACGTTGCCCCGATTGAAGCTAGCCACACCACTGCGAGTGTATGAAAAAACACAGACCAATTTTTATCGAACCTTAAGCTGATTATGCAGACAAAAAAGGTAAAGATGGTTACGCCTAGTAACAAGACTTCCATTTTCCCGCCAGTAAGTACCTGAGTTAATGAAGCACTAATGAGTAAAGTGACCAATGAAAGGGTTAAATAAATAAAGTTGTTTTGATTACTGATTCGATGTGTTGTTTTTCTTGTGCCCATCGTTGGTCCTAGCTTTGATGAAATCATGTTGTTCAGTGAAGGATAAGAATACCGCCAAGTAAGTGATGGGATAATGGCAATTATCACATGAGTAAATCAAAATAAGTTTGCAATAACAGTGGTCAATATTGAGCATAAAATTGTGAAGCTGATCACTCTGTGGGTGTACAATCACCGAGTTTTATATCTCAACTTTCTAGGCAATAAAACATGAGTAAAATCAAAGCTCGGGACTCACTGATCGCCGGCTTGATTAATGGTGGCATTAACTATTGGATTGCTGTTAATCATTTCGATGATAAGTCAGTTGTACCCATGTCGGTTGATATGATCTCTAGTTCTCAAACAACAGTGTGGGGGCAAGCAGTCAGCTTAACGTTTGGGTTAGGTATTATCTTGTCTCTAATCACGTCAATACTATTAATTAAGCAGTTAAAAAAAACTCATCCTCAGATGGCCAGTAATTTTGAAGGCGCTTATTGGTGGCGAATTGTTCCTATTGCTCTAACTCAAGCTGCGGCGCTATTCGGCTGGTTTGTTACTTTAGCGGTAATTTGGACTAAGTATTTTGGGGTAGTAAATGTGGATGCTTCTACTGCCGCAATATTGGTGGGGGGCTTTGCTTTTATCATTACTATTATTGTCGAAGTCGGAACGAAGAAAAGCATTCTATTTAAAAAGATAAATATACTTGAATTAGGCAAAAATAATGGCAGAAGATAATAACAAATTGAAACAAGCTCGTTCGTTTACTTATTATATCATCTTGTTTGTATTAGTTATGTGGCTTTACACATTGTGGGCGGATAGGGTAACACCAATGACCGACCAAGGCCGTGTTAATGGGCAAGTCATTCGTATTAGCTCACAGGTATCGGGGCCTATCTCCGAGGTAACTGTCACTAATAATACCGAGGTAAAAGCTGGAGCGCCTTTACTTAGTATTGATCCTCAGCCTTTTGAGTTAGCAGTAAAATCAGCAAGAATAGAGTTGCAAAAAGCCGCTCAATCGTATGAAGCGGATTCGGCAGCTATTAATGTTGCCAAAGCCAATGAGGTTGCTGCTCGAGTGAAAGTTAACAATGCTAAGAAAAATGTTGATCGTAATCGAGTGCTGGCGAAGCGTGGCACCATAAGCCAATCAATGATGGATAATATTGTGGCAGATCTTGAGACGGCACAAGCCAATCTCGCTCAAGCTTCATCCACATTAGAAAAGGCAAAGCAAGAGTTTGGTCCAAGAGATGAAGATAATCCTGAGATTCAAGGGGTTCTTAACAAGTTGGAGCAGGCGTTACTAGACTTGAACTATACAAAGCTTACTGCTCCGGGTGATGGCGTGATCACCAATATGGACGTAGCGGTCGGTGATTACGCTGGCGCAGGACAACCTCTAATGACATTTGTGAATAATCGTCACCTTTGGTTAACCGCAATGGTTAGAGAGAACTCACTTGCTTATCTTAAATCAGGCGATCAAGTAAAAATTGTATTTGATGCTTATCCTGGTGAAGTCTACAAAGGGAAGGTCTCATCAATTGGTTGGGGCAGCAGCGGTAACGGTAGTTTAGCTGTGGATGGTAGCAGTGGCCTAATGACCTCGCCAACTGGCAGTGTAAAAGCACAGCGATTCCCAGTTAACATCGAATTTGAAGCGCTACCTCAAAATGTGACATTGAGATACAGCGGGCGCGCGGTAGTTGCATTCTATCCTGACGAAAGCTACATCGGCGAACGACTACAAGATCTATGGATCTGGGCATGGAGCTATATCAGTTATGTATCGTAGCGATACGAACGCACTAATTAGAGTCGCACTGTTTCCGGTCTTGTTGCTCTTTTGGCAGTATGTGTTTGGTACCGATTTACCACTGTTGGCACCAGCGATGTGTGCAGTGTTTTTGACTACGACACATGAACCACCTCCACTTCTGATGGTATTGGTTATGGGAGGTGTCCTGTTCATTACGGCATGGTTTCAGGCATTAGTAAGTGCGCTTTTGAGTGATTATCCTCAGGTTTACTATGCGGTATTATTTGCAGTGTTTTATTGGTGTATGGAGCGCACCAAGAAAAACCCTCAAGATGTCCTGGCAATATTACTGATAGTATCTACCGCGATGATTGCGGTGTTTACTCAGCAAAAAGGGATTGGGGTTGCTCAAATCCCCCAAGCGTTACTGGGAAACATTTTAATTGCAGGGTTCTCGGCTTATTTAGGCTACTTCCTATTTCCTGGCGGTGAGCCATTAGCACCGATCAGCGAGTCGGCAAATACAAGCCAGCATGAGCAATTTGATTGGCAGACGTTGTTCAAAACCGTGATTATTATGATTACGCTGGTGTGTACCATTCAAATGAACCTTGCTCAAAGTACGATTATTACTGTCGTAGTTGCGCTGATCATCAAAGATCCGGACCCACGAATCGGTAAGGAGTATGGGATCAGAAGGCTTGTAACCACTTACGCAAGTGTCTTGTATGCCATTCCGCCGTTAATAATGAGTTTATTGCAAGTTAACCTTGTCGGAATGTTAGGTGTAACGGTGATCAGTGCGTTGTTGATGGGCATTCATGCAATGGCCAAAAAAGCCAGCTATAACTCCTTTCAACTGATGTATTCGAGTTTTGTGGTTCTGGTCTTTTACGGCATTACCTCAACCAGCATTAGTGCGGTTACTGATGATATCGTTCGTTTTAGTTCAATTTTGGTAGCCGTTGTACTGGGGATTATGAGTTTAATTATCCTACACGCACCGAATAAAGCATGACTGGTGCGCAGGGGCGTTTCTGAGTCAGTATTTTCTCAAGTTAGATCGAATTAGATGGTAATAAACAGTGGCAATTGAAATCACAGCGCTTAGAATGCGCACATTAAAAGTTATAACTGATGTAGAGTGATTTTATGCTTCGTGATTACACCTTCGATTGTCTTGTAACCATGCCTCGCCATGAACTGGAAGAGTTCAGCGCTCGCATGATCAGTAAAATGGTGCCAGAAGACGTGATGAATGAGCTGTTTACCTTTGATCAAGAAGAAGTAGACAGCGAAGACCGTATGCTATCGGCACGTCTTGATGCAATGTTACGTATGACAGCAATCGCACTGAGTGAAATTCAGCAAGCGTTCGATGAGTCAGATAACGCGAAGCAAAACAGCGAGCGAATGACTCGTCTTGTCCTTTGGCATTTCTACGCAATCTCGTTTCGATTGGAAGAAGCAATTACACTTGAAACGCACTGTGAGCAAGTAGAAAAGCTATTAGAAAACACACCGACGGATGTTTTCGCTTGGGTTAAAACTCTGACAGAGCTGTTGCACACTTACGCTGAGATAAACGCGAAAGAAGACCCTCAAGATTAAACTTATCTTGAACTCAATGATCAAGCAAACAAGGCGAGCCAATTGGCTCGCCTTTGTGTATTGGGACGAGGGAGTAGGGCGTTGGGTTGAAGCTAATTGAAGAGTTTGAGCGCAGTGCGATTGCGCAAGGTAGTGAAGAACTGTGGTTAGAAGTGTACTCGTTTAATGAATCTGCGCTGAGCTTATACAGTAAGGCGGGGATAGAGCCAAAGATCCAACTCGGCCAAAAGTCGTTAGTGTAATAATAGTGACAACAAAGTAAGTTCTTCAAAAATAATGGCTGATGAGCACTGTTTCTATTGTGCATTTTGTTTAAGGTGTTGTTGAGGCTCAACAAGAAGTTATATCAAAAGGGTAGGAAATCAATTGAGTATTCCTGTGTTGTATATTTTTTCTGGTCTGCCAGCCTCAGGGAAGTCCACTCTCGCCAAGCTACTAGCACGCAAAATTGGAGCTATGTACCTGCGTGTTGATACTGTAGAGCAAGGGCTAAGGGAGCTGTGCAACGTTAAAGTTGAAGGTGAAGGCTACCGATTAAGTTACCGAGTCATTCGCGACAATCTAGAGCTTGGCGTTAGCTGTATCGCGGACTCCTGTAATCCGATTGAGTTAACTCGTCAGGAATGGCAGCAAATAGCTGAGAGCGTTGATGCAAGATTTGTGAACATTGAAGTGTGTTGCTCAGATAGTGATGAGCATGAACATAGGGTCAACACCCGACCCTCGGAAGTGGCAAATTTAAGGCTACCGGACTGGAATCAGGTAAGGAATCGCCACTATGAAGCATGAAAAGGTAACGTGATTCACATCGATACATCTGGTCAACAGATTGAAACGTCTTTTTCAGAATTAGTAGATAAGTTAGGCATATGACTGAATGGTTCTCACAAGTGGTAATGCCTTCCTTTTCGAACTGAGAGTGAGGTCAGGTCTGATCATCTGAAAATCGACGTGTTGTGCAATTTGTTCTTGTGTATAGTTTTGCGAAATCAACTTGTAGTAATACGCATACCGAGTCCCCCACGTTTAGTAGACACTTTACTAAGTTAGATCTAGGGGCTAATTGAGAGGTGATTTATGGCTAAACGTCGAAATAGGCTGCGCCATAGAGCTTGCCTCAGATTTTTTAGTGCTCTAGCTTTACAAATTTGCAACAAGTTCATTTTATCATTCTGAGCAATATATTAGAGTTAGTACCCAGAGACACGCTAGAGGTTTAATGACAGGGATAGGTTTATGAACACAATGTATGGTTCAGTTATGATGTGGGGGATCTTTATCGCTTGGTTAACCCCTTTTGTTTTGGTTATAAAATCCAATAAAACCAGTGGCCGAGAAAAACTTGGCTGGATTGTGGCCATGTTATTTATTTCTTGGCTCTCTTGGGTGGTTTATATGTTTGTTGCGCCGATTCGGCAAGCGGATAGTAGGTAAGTTGCATACACCAGGTTTGCGCCTTAATTAGACGTTATGCGACAGAAGTGTCGCGATAGAATATGGAAAAGGGATTATTACATGAGAAAAAACATACTGAGGTCTATCCTGTCCGTCATTGTCATCTCTGTTCAGCTAACCTATTAGTGAGAGTACATAATGGACCCATTAACACAAGGATTATTGGGCGCGTCCTTACCACAGTCGGTAAGTAAAAAGCAGCACTTAGCAGTTGCTGGAGCTCTCGGTTTGTTTGCTGGAATGGCCCCAGACTTAGATGTACTCATCCGCTCATCAAGTGATCCACTGCTGTTTTTGGAATATCATCGGCAGTTTACGCATTCACTCTTATTTATCCCCATTGGTAGTTTCATCTGTGCTGTGCTTCTACATCAACTCATTGCAAAGAAGCACGGGTTGTCATTTAGACAAAGCTGGTTTTGTTGCGCGTTAGGCTATGGTACTCATGCTCTGTTAGATGCTTGTACCACTTATGGAACTCAGCTCTTATGGCCCTTAACCGATGATCGCTATGCGTGGAATACGATTTCTGTTATCGACCCGCTATTTACAATTCCAATCTTGACGCTGCTTATCTTTACATTATTGAAGCGAAACCCTTGGTATGCCCGAATTGCATTTCTTTGGGCGATCGCATACCTAATATTGGGAGTGTACCAACGAGATACAGCGGAAGCAGTAGGGTGGGAGTTAGCGCAAGCCCGGCAGCACACGCCTACAAGGTTGGAAGCCAAACCAACGTTTGCCAACATATTAGTTTGGAAAGTGGTTTATGAAACGAACGAACGCTACTACGTCGACGCAGTAAGAGTGGGGATGTCCGCAAAAACTTACCAAGGCGAGTCTGTTGCCAAGTTGAACGTAAGCCGAGATTTTCCTTGGCTTGATCTGAAGTCGCAACAAGCCAAGGATATAGAGCGTTTTCAGTGGTTTTCCAATGGTTACGTAGCCCAAGATCCTTCGGATAAACTACGCATTATCGATGTCCGTTACTCAATCGTACCAAATCAAATTAAGGCGCTATGGGGAATAACCCTATCCCCAACAGCAGAATCGGAAACTCACGCTGATTACACCACGCATCGCGACAGTAGCCCAGAATCAAGGCAAGCGTTTATCAATATGCTTACGGGCATCGATTGTTCGACTTGCTAAAGGCATAAGTGTCGCGAATGCTTTAAACTTCAGAGCATTAGATGTTTCTAACTCGTGTCGGTTTTTGAGAAAAGAAATCTGGTTAGACTAAGATACGGATGTTAATGCTCATTGGTATTTGTTGATGGAGCCCCATATGCAGAGTAAACCAGTACCCATCCTCTATTCTTTGCATAATTGCCCTTACGCAATTCGGGCTCGATTGGCTCTGCTTAAAGCTCGTCAGAGAGTACATATTCGATCAATAAAGCTCGATAACAAACCGCGTGAGATGCTGGAAGTGTCTCCAAAGGGGAGCGTTCCCGTGTTAGTCGTGCCAAAAGTACCATGTGAAAGTATAGATATTGCAGGAGCACCGCTTGTTCTTGAAGAGAGCTTAGAGATTATGATTTGGGCGCTGTCTGAGTATGATCCTGAAAATTTGCTCCAAACCGACAACCCAAACGCTTTGGCAGAAATGATAACGGTAATAGAAGAGTTTGAGCGCAACTTCGTGCCAGCACTCAATGCCTTTGGGTGTGCCAAACGCTACCATGCAGAAAATACAGCCGAACGACGTAAAGCTTGTGAGACTGAACTTACAAAACTTGAAGTGCATCTAACTCAACACCCGTTTTTGTTCTCGGAACAAGAGAGTTTAGTCGACATCGCATTACTGCCATTTTTGCGTAAATATGCCCGAATAGATAAACAGTGGTTTCGCCATAGTCATTACCAGAGAGTAAGAGTTTGGTTGGATAACTACCTGCAAAGCGGTGAGTTTTCGAAAGTGATGACAAACTACGATTTGTGGATAGATGAGCGAAAAGATGAGTATTTTGGGTGACTAGAGCTTACATGAACTTTGGTCGTTTTAGTGATTTTAGTCTACTCCGCTCCGGTTTTTACAAGTCATTATATTTCTATTCCAATTTAGTGCATAATTCATCAGTTAGGTATGAAGGGCGGTGCTTATATGGATATTAGTTTAATTGGTATTTTTGCGACAGTAGCATTAGCGCATTTTTTAGCTTTGTTAAGTCCTGGGCCAGACTTTGTGTTAGTTGTAAAAAGTGCCATCAGAAACAATAGTAAAAACGCACTTGGTGTTGCTGCGGGAATAGCGTTAGCCAATGCTGTTTACATTGCCTTATGTTTGGTCGGTGTTGGGTCTATCTTAGCCGCCTCAGTTCCTATTATGATTGCTCTAAAAATCATCGGAGGGTTGTTTCTGACCTACCTTGCTTTTCAAGCGCTTAAAGCGAGAAAATCTTCTTACGAACATTTGGAGGAAGAGGTAGATACCGAACCAACGCAGTCGAACTCATTTGTTTATGAACTCATCACCGGCTTTATGTCGGGCATACTGAATCCTAAAAACCTATTGTTTTACCTAAGCTTATTCACAGTTGTATTGACTAAAGATGTGAGCTTTAGTTTTAAGCTGGGCCTAGGTATCTGGATGACATTGATAGTGTTTATTTGGGATGCAGCGATAATCTACCTACTATCAACTCATACCGTTAGGAGACGATTCACTAAAGCAGCTTACTATATTGATAAGGTGACCGGGGCAATCTTGGGATTTATTGGTATCTCCATTGTAAAATCAGCCATAGTGCGTTGAAAAATAACATAACGTCCTTAAAAATGACTTGCAGTAGATTGCACTTTTAGTTTGCATTGAGCATTCGCTGTTTTGACGTTATGTTTGTTAGTCAAACGATGCAGTTACTAGATAATTCTTTCTGAACTGGCGCAGTTTTTCATTTGGGAGATGCATATGAGCTACAAGGAAAAATTAGAGCGTGCTGATGAGCAATTGAAGGCATCCGGGCTTTCTTGCAGCACAGATAAGAGTTTTTTCTATCGATTTTTACGAAAGCAAGGCTTTGAGCTTAAACCAGTATATTATGAATCGTTTTTCAAGAACGCAGCCTTAAAATTTACCGAGTTCTTTATCATCTTTTTCCCAATGACGTATTTATTTAGCCTTGCTCAAGACGGAGTAATGTTTATTGATACGTTGATTAATGCCCTTGCTGTAAGCGCCGTATTCGCCATCGTTTTGAGTGCCCACTACCTCAACGTGGTTAAGAGAAGTTCGCTAAGCGACTGGAATGAACTATAACAATTAATCACATACGAGACGCTATGTGCAGGGAAGAAACCAATAGGAAGTAGGTGTAATTCATTGGATAAAATCACATTTTTCGCCAGGATGGAGCGACAAATCTTATCTGGAAAGAAGACGGCAACGATTCGTGATAAATCAGAAAGTCATTATGCTGTTGGGCAAATCGTTGAGGCGTTTACTCACGAAGACAACAGAAAGATTGGTCAGTTAGAAATACTCAGCGTTGAACCAGTCGCGTTTGAACAACTAAATAGAAAGCATGCAAAAGCAGAAAATCTACCATTTGTTTTCATACTCAAATGGATTTTGCGTAAAATCTATCCAACCGAAAACAACCTGTATTTTATCCAGTTTAAAGTTGTTCAGTGATAAGTCTGAATGCGAAATGCACTAAAGCTGCATAATGTTTGTCGTTCTGACGATATAGTGATTGCTTTATTCGTCACGTAGCTGAGTGTTTGTATAGCTAATTCAATATGGAGGTTGAAGTGTTCATCAAAGAAGCATCTGAACTGTCAGGAGCTACTCAAAGGGCTATTAGGCTATATGAGTCATTGGGTTTACTCAACGTCGCTCGGTCAGGTAAGTATCGAGTGTATACCCAAACTAATATTAATTTGATAAAGCTTATTCAAGAAGCTCAGACACTAGGGATTCAGCTCTCTGAAATGGCGCACTTAAAAAGTGATCAAGAAGAGTTTGATTGGCAAATAGTGAGAGATTTCTTAATTGATAAGCAACGAGATGTCGAACTTCAAATCAAGCAGCTAGAAATTCAAAGAGACCGAATTCAGCAATATCGAGAGTCAATAAATGTTTGTCTTCAAGGGGTTGACTCTGACCTATAGGTGAGACCTTAAACTGTACTTTTCGTCACCATGGATGATTATCTTATGAAAAAAGTACTGGTTATCAATGCAAACCCAAAAAGCGAAAGCTTCTGTAAATCTATAGCGAACAATTACGCTCTCACTGCCGCGTTGAAGAACGAAGTGAAGCAAGTACACGTTAGTGAAATGAACTTCGAAATAAGTTTAGATAATGGCTATGACAGCCACACATCACTAGAGCCTGATTTGCTGCGCTTTCAAGAGCTCGTCCTTTGGGCTGAACATATCGTCATCATCACTCCAGTTTGGTGGGGGACGCTACCAGCTAAGTTCAAAGGCGTTATTGACCGAGTTTTTTTACCGAATTTTGCCTTTAAATACACTGAAGGAAACATGTTTCCAGAAAAGCTACTATCGGGGCGCAGCTCAGAGTTATTCATTACGTTAGATACACCGCCGTTATTGTACAAATTATTCAAAGGCAATGTGATTTATAGACACCTTAAAAAATCAATTTTGGATTTTTCCGGTATTAAAAATCGATCTGCAACCTATTTTGGCCCAGTCATGGGGTCAAACATTAATAAAAGAAATAATTGGCTTGATAAGGTTGCGAAGTCTGCAAGCAAGATAAAGTGAATTTATGACTTCACCACGAACCAATTAGTCCCCATCAAATGTGAAATATTAGCTTACTGACATTAGGCTGATAACGCGTTGACGACTATACAGAAGAAGCGCATTCTTTTACGTTCACCCAGCACAAGGAGGGCTCTTGAGAAGGAGTAACACATATCCGCCTGTTCTGGAAAATACATCTATATTAATGGCAGGGCGTATGAACAAGATAGTTATGTTAGTGATGGGGCTGCTTTTTACCAGCCGATTGTTTGCGAGTATTGTTCCACATGCTAGCCAACTTGAACATGATGCGCCTATCCTCATTCGCTCTGCACTCATTGTTGGTGCCGCAGGCTTTCTCATCTGGAAAGTGTTCCAGTACTTTAAAAAAAGTAAGTCTGCTGATTAGAAGTATCACATACCACCAATCGTGTTGCAGAACTATTAATCCCCCTGAAGTTTACAACACACTCAAGCTTGGCTAAGTTTTTATTAGTGTCAGAGACGGTTGATTCATTAAAAATCAACAAGGAACTGCTTGTTTAGGGGATGGTATGGTACGAACCCCATATTTTGATAACGCAAAGTTTATACTGGTCTTTCTTGTAGTCCTTGGGCATGTTATGGAGCCTGTCATTGAAAACAGTCCAGTAATTAAAGCCACTTATCTCTCTATATATTCCTTCCATATGCCTGCTTTTGTCATCGTTTCTGGGATGCTGTCTCGCAGTGATGCCAGTTCAGAGGCGGTAGCGAAAACAGTCCGTAATATACTGGTACCATTCGTTGTGTTTACTGTTGCTTATGAAGTGTTTAACTATCTAACCACTGGAAGCATAAGTAATTATTCAAAGAACATTCAACCATATTGGATTCTTTGGTTCCTTTATAGCCTGTTTTTATGGAAGTTGATGCTTCCTACAGTATTAAAGTGTAAGTTCCCCATATCATTGACACTACTCATTGCTGTGTGTGCCGGTTACTTCGATGCGGTAGGTTATGATTTTGGTTTGTCACGTACACTTTACTTCCTCCCTTTTTTTGTAATAGGGCATAAGATAACACCTGAGGTTTTTACAGAGTTCCGAAACAAATATGCCACGCGACTGAATACCACCACACTGATCGTTATAGTGTTAAATCTTGTCTTTTTTGCTTATAACAACGATATGCCGCACCAATGGTTATACGGCAGCTTTTCATATTCTCGACTCGGTAGCGATGGTATTTCTGCAGGGCTAATTAGGCTTGGTTTTATGTTTATCTCATTGCTTACGGCTTTTGCAGTGTTAATGCTGATTCCGGTGGGAAGTAGCAAAATCTTATCGCAGGGGAAAAACTCTTTATATGTATACGCTTGGCATGGATTCTTTATAAAAGCCTTTATAATTCTTGGCGTACCAATGCTGCTGACTAGCTATTCAGTCGTAACTTGCTTGTCTTTTCTATTTGTTTTTTCGGTGATATTGACCTTAACGCTGTCACAGGAGTTCATTGCCAATAAAACCAAGCAGTTGGTATTAAATCCGCTACATCACATTCTACAGAGCCGAAAAATATCGTAAGACGATAACCTTTACCTTACTGTGATGCGTTAATTAGAGGCTGCTTTAATCGAATCGCTACCAAACTTGCCATTGAAATTGACAGGGTGCTAATTAACTAAATAGTTAATTAAGTTATTGATTTATTGTTGCATTTTGATTGCGGCTGCGGCAGTGTAACGGCCTGGCTCTTTCATAGTCAGTTAGTTTAAATCATTAACAAGGATGTGTAGTGAAAAATAGAAAATGGATATTTGCGGCTATCTTACTCATCGGTGGGCCTTCACTATTACCATTTAGTTTAGAGGTAATCTCTTTAATCGAGTTATTTGGTGTTTTGGGTTTATGGACAATTTATTCATCCTACGCTGAATATTTGCTGAGTCATCCTCGGTTGAAAAGAGTCCTTCGTTTCGGAACCAGTTGGGATGTTCAGCCTCAAATGCTGTTTCTTCCTCGTGAAATTCAAAGCTGTCCCCAGTTGATTGTTCATATGCTGCCTATCCAAAGCACAATGGTATGGGCAGCAAATATAATGTTCTGGGGTGGCTTAGCATGGTGCTATTTAATTTAGGCTCACCCCCTAAGCATTACTCTAAGTGGTGGAGGGAAAATGGATTATTTTCAGTATTATGGGATCGATTGGATTGCGATGGTGCTTACGTTTCTTGCCATATGGCAAATAGGAAATAAGAATAAAATTGGTTTCGTACTCATGATGTGTGGCAATACAAGCTGGGTAGCGGTGGGTTATCTCACCGGAAGTGTGGCAATGATAATCGCAAATATCATTTTCTTCTCTATGAACCTACGTGCCATCATCAAGTGGTCTAAGCCAGAGCAAAAAACTAACGGCGTTGAGGTGTAGTCGTTTACCAAAACGACACCGAGGTAGAGTTAAAAAATAGCGCTTTTGAAGGATGTAATGTGAATAAAGAAGTAAGAGTTGGTGTCGCGACCATTATCCTTCGTGACGGAAAAATATTGCTTGGTGAGAGAATTGGTTCTCATGGTGCAAACACTTGGGCGACCCCAGGCGGACACCTTGAACTAGGTGAGAGCATTGAAGAGTGTGCTAAGCGTGAGGCTTTCGAAGAAACGGGCTTAGTCGTCGATTCGATAGAAAAACTGACCTTTACCAATGACATTTTTGAGAAAGAGGGCAAGCATTACGTGACGTTATTTGTCTTAGCATCGTGCGATAGCGGTGAGCCTCAAGTGACCGAGCCAGATAAATGTAAGCAGTGGCAGTGGTGTGAGCTAAACAACTTACCAGAGCCATTATTCTTGCCACTAAGTAATTTGCTTAAAGAGAGCCGCAATCTCGGTCAGTTAATCTAGTTGGTGTCGTATGCCTCGGCATTGATATTTTTCTAGAAAAAAGCGCGTTGCTCTTTTTGAAATACGCTCGTTAAAACAACAGGATACCTCTTCGACACGTGTGGTGTTGAAGTGTGGTCAACTATATCTAGTGAAAATCCCCTCGTAGTTACTCCCCTCTGGAACAAATCTTAAAAAATTTGTGCGTATTACTTTTCCACACCTACAAAATTATTTTTCAAGAAACTAATTATAGTTAACATTATCTATTGCAAATAATTGTGAAGTTGCACGAATTATTATCAATGTATTTTAATAGGTGGGTGATAAATATAGATGGTTTCGATATATTTTAAATCAAAATTCGAGATATATTAATGTTTAAGTACAAATGCACAATAACGGTTGCATTTTTTTTGTTTTTTATTATGAGTTATAGTGACGTGTTTAATTATTTTAAACCCTATAAACTAGTAGTTAGCCCTCCTATATCCGGTACTGTTTTAAAATACGGGGAGCCAATTGATAATATCGAAGTGGCTCTGCTTGCGGGTTTTAGTGAGTATTATGAAAGAACTACTTTAACAGATAAAGACGGCAGGTTTCATTTTGAACCAATCATTCACCGTCAATGGTTTAAGCCGCTGTCAATCAACACAAATTTAATTGGAATTCAGATCACTGCAAATATAAATAGCAATCAAATCTTAATGTGGTCTTCACATACTGGCTTGGATATCCATGATTATGTTATTGATAATTTGGATAATCTAGAGTGCGATCTAGATGACTCTCCTTATGAATATCATTTTAAAAACCGAGTTGTGCCAAACGGGCGAGAGCACTCGGTTTTTGGTATATGCCGCCTTCGAGGATACGACGAAAAAATACATCGAGAGGACTTATGACTCCCTTATCTCCAAAGTTAGCTTCAGAGTTAGCCTATCTACCTTATCAATTGATTTCAAACAAGAAAGACAAGATGTTTGTTGTAGATAGATTTGTCACGAAAGAGTTTAGTCTGAGTAAGCAACAGCAAACATTTAAAGGCCAATCTGGTGGGATTTTTGGTATTGGAAGGAAGACGGAGGGGTTTGCGTTAGTTGGCATAGGAAAAGGCAAGCGTGAAAATGAGTTGGTTATTGCAATAAGAGGAACTAAAACAGGTCATGATTGGATGACAAATTTAAATCTTGGTCTAAAAGGAGCTCCTAATAGTGCTTCAGCTCATGCAGGGTTTGTAAATACATTTCACACCTTACGTCCGCAAATTAGAAAATTTATTCTTTCTAATGGCAAGATACCGAAGCATATACATTGTGTAGGACATAGTCTCGGTGGAGCACTCGCTTCTTTGTGTTCTGACTGGATAAAGTCAGAACTAAAAATTACTACTACACTTTACACTTTTGGCGCGCCTAGAGTAGGTCAAATATCCTATGCTAGAAAATCAAGTGTGACAAATACCGATATATATCGCTGTACTCATGGTGCTGACCCTGTGCCTTTGATTCCTTTGTGGCCCTTTGTTCATGCGCCTTATTGTGGTAAAGAGTATCGATTGGATGATGGTGTAGGAGTCTATTTTTCTGCTCATGGTATGGATGGTAATGCTAGTCCAGGGTATTTAAATACTGCAAATAGTGAAAGTTGGAAGAAGCTAAAAATACAATCTTTAGATTTTTTAAATAAACCTATACGGTTGAGCTTTGACGATAGGAATCAAGCTTCATTTACTGGATATTGGGCAAACAAACTAAGTGCAGCCCTATTTACATTACTGAATGATGCTGGACCCCAGCATGCCCGAGCGATAGAGCTACAAGCACGCATATCCACTGGTATGACTTTTTATGATCATTTGGCTAGAAATATTGAAAAAATTGCCGCGGCGTCTGATAAGCTCGCAGAGCAGACCAAGGGGTTATTAGGGCATATGTTGGTTTTCTCCGGAAGAGGCATAAGTAAAATTACCGATCTTTCGATGAAATTTATTCGATGGGTGTTTAAGGTGACAGTGGGGAAACTGTACGGCACCGCTAAACGTGCAGTTGACGCAATATTCTAAATTAGTGACATGCTCTAGGTGATTTTTTGAGGCTGCTGAAAGAGAAGCTTCCACACCTTGTCACTCCGGTAAAACCCGCTACTTAGAGCGGGTTTAACAATGATGTTTACCCCAAGCGCTTGAATTGCAAGGCCACCAATCGCTGATACAACTCACAGCTTTGCATTAATGACTGATGGTTGCCGATATCAATCAGCTCGCCGCCGTCCAGTACGGCAATCTTATCTGCATGTTGAATCGTCGACAGGCGGTGCGCGATGATCAACGTGGTGCGGTCTTTCATCAATGCCTCAAGCGCTTGCTGAACATGGTGTTCACTCTCACTGTCTAGTGCGCTGGTGGCTTCATCCAGTAATAGGATTTTAGGGTCTTTCAGAATCGCACGTGCAATCGCTATTCGCTGTTTTTGGCCGCCAGACAATCTCACGCCGCGCTCACCCAAAAAGCTGTGGTAACCGTCCGGTAGCTTCTCAATAAACTCATGGGCATGGGCTTTCTTCGCTGCATCAATGACCTGTTCGTCGGTTGCATCTGGGTTGCCGTATCGAATGTTATGGAACACATCATGACTAAACAAAGCAGGCTGCTGCGGCACTAATGCCATTTGACGGCGCAGATCATTTGGATCGAACTGTCTAATGTCTTCACCACCAAACAATACTTGCCCCTGTTGCGGGTCATAAAAGCGTTGCAGTAGTTCAAACAGTGTCGTTTTTCCTGCACCAGAAGGGCCGACTAGCGCCAGCACTTTGCCTCGCTCCGCAGTCAGTTTTAAGTCTTTGACCGCGGGTTGATCTGGACGAGAAGGGTAGTTGAAGTTTACCGACTCAAAGGTCACTTCTGCGAGCATATCATCGGTGATTGGAAGGTGATTTTTTGGCGCGCTAATATCACTTTCGACTTGTAGGATCTCAATCAGCCTCTCTGTTGCACCAGCGGCTCTTTGCAGTTCGCCCATCACTTCTGAAATGGTCGCTGTAGATGATGCAACCATGATGGCATAGAACACGAACGCGGCTAGATCACCGGCAGACATTTTACCGTGGATAACATCACTGCCACCTACCCAAAGCATGCCAGCAATGGCGCTGAATACAATCACAATCACGCCAGAGATCAGAATCGCGCGCTGCTTCACGCGTTGTCTGCCGACTTCGTAAGCTTTTTCTACTTCAATGGCAAAAGCGGCTCTTTCATGTTGTTCTGAACTAAAGCTTTGTACCGTTTTGATATGCTCAATTGCTTCACCCGCATAGCTACCTACATCTGCCATCGTGTCTTGGCTTTTACGAGATAGGGCGCGGACACGTCTTCCGTAGACAAGAATCGGAACCAATACAAATGGCACGGAAGCCAGCACAATGAGCGTGAGCTTAAAGTTGGTAGCGAACAACATAATGATCGCGCCAATACACATTAACGCGCTACGCATTGCCATAGAAAACGACGAACCAATGATGCTTTGCAGCAACGTGGTATCCGTGGTGAGACGAGACATAATATCGCCGCTGCTATTGGTTTCAAAATAGCTAGGATGCAGCGTAATCACATGGTTAAACACCGCAAGACGAATATCTGCGCTGACGCGTTCACCTACAGAAGAAACCAGATAGAAACGGAAGAAAGTACCCACTGCTATACATAGCGTGACACCGACAATAAACTGAATCGCATAGGTGAGCTCTTGCAGAGATTGCTGTGCAAACCCTTGGTCAATTAAGATGCGAACGCCATAGCCTACGGACAACGTCAGACTTGCTGTAGCAACGAGCGCAACTAAGGCAGCTGCAACACGCCATTTATAAGGGGATACGAAGGTGTTGAGTTTAAGAAGAATGCTGAGGTTCTTATTATTTTTACTGCTCATGAATGGCTCACAAAGCTTGGTAGGTACTTGGCATAGTAAGCGACTTTGGAGAGTTAGACCAGTGAGCGCCTAGTATTGAGTGAAAGGGTGCAGTTAATAGGGAATGGTTGGCCATTAAGAACCGTTCAATTAAAAATACCGATGTACGATATAGTCAGCGTATTCGCTAGTAAATCCCACGCAGCTAAAATTGAGTATTTCGCCAGCGTAGTAGGTATGACGATTTCCTTGAATCTCATTGAGTTTGTCATAAAAGCCATCGTTCATCTCACTAGATTCAACATGAGGGAAGTATTTCCAATGAATGAATTGATGAATCGACTCTATCTCCCCGCCCATTTGGCGGACAAACGTTCTTAGATTATCAGTGACATCTTTTTCGCTGATGTTTTTATCCGTGAGCACATAAAATGAATAGATTGGCTGTCCGGCTTGTCTGTAATACCAGAAAACGGGGTGTCCCTCTCGCTCCCTACTGAAGTTTTCTGGTACGTAGCCCGTCTTTTCAACGAAATGGTTCACTGTGCAAAGAATGGTTTGATAATCCAGATACCTGATTTTTCCAAATAGCATCTGCTCTTGAACACTCAAGTCCATAAACAACGTCATCTCATCCAATGGTGAGGTAACGATAAGCTTATCGAATTCTTCTGCGCCCGCCTGTGAATGAACTGTTATGACTTCGCCTCGGTCAATTTGGGTAATCTCAGCTTCAAATCGGACATCATGTTCTTTTGCAACACGTGTCCATAGTCCCTGGATACCGTCGGGGAAGATATAAACTTGGCCTTTTAAGTAGGCTACTATTGTCTTCCAGTTTACGTATTTCAATACATAAGCCGTTGGCACATGATCGGAATAACAATAGCCGAAGCCAGAAAGAAACAGACTGAAGATGTTGGCCAAGTCAGTGATTTCGTTCTCTTTGGAAAACTGGTCGAACGGAATCGTAATCGCAGGGGAAAGGTTGTGAAACCCGGGGGATTCGAGCGCTTTATAATGCTTGAGAATACGCCGGTAGCGGAAAAACAGCTGCCAGAGTACTTTGAGTTTAAACACCAGTGACTGTGGTGCGATTCTCTGGCCGTTTTTGTCGACAAAAATACTTTGGCCGAAGCGAGCCCGCACGATGGGAATACCATATTGTTTGGCTAGCCGGAGTGGGACGGTATTATTCTCCGTAACAATACCCGCCCCGAGCTCGTAGGTTTTTGAGCCAAGCTCTACACTTAGACACTTTCCACCAGCGTGGTCGGTGCGCTCGAAGAGCGTAATGTGTTTATAGCCTTTTTGTCTTAGGGCTTCTGCGGCACTGAGCCCTGCAGCACCAGCTCCAACGATCGCAATACGCTGATTGAGAACTATTTTATTGTTCGGTTGACTGTCCATAGTAGATTTGTCTTTAAAATTGTCGACGCGCACAACAGCCCCGCCATGGTTCCTCCTGCGATGCTTGCTGTCATGACATCTTGACCCGAGAGATACAAGCCGGACACAGGAGTATGCACGCGCAAAAACTTTTGTCTAAAGCGCTGTGGCGAATGGGCAATACCATAGATCTCACCGTGTCTATGGTGAGAGAAATGACGAGTACTCAGTGGGGTAGAGACTTCATAATAATCGATTTTGCCTTCCAACTGCGGAGCTACACGGTAAAGCTGCTCTAACATCTGTAGGGCTAATCGTTCTTTAAGGGCCTTATATTCTTCGCCACGGTGCTGCCATTTTGTATTTTCCCATTGTTCAAACCAGTCATAGGGTACCAAAATCACGACTTCTGCGGTGCTTCTGCCGGGATGAGTTTGTTCTGCTGATGGGTCTTTGGCCCAAGGGAACGAGACAAAAGATACTGGGAGGGGGGATGTAAAATCCGTATATTCTGCGCGCCCTTGATCATGATCGTACTGTTGAGGAAAAATCCAATAATTACATTTGGGTAAATCTAGTGTCGCTGGGGATGCTTTAATGCCAACATATAAACCGACATGCGCCGTTGCAGGTTTTAGCTTGTTAATCAGCTTGTCTAACTGATGCCTGTTACATACATCTTTGGACAATAAATGCGAATAGGTATTTACAATACCAGTGGCGCTAATAATCGTGTTGGAGTAAAACTTTTCTCCGTCTTTCATACTCACGCCAACGGCTTTATTGTTCTCGACGATAACTTCGTGCACGTCTGCCTGTGTTAAAGCCACACCTCCCGATTGTTCAATAATTGGAACGATGCATTCGGCAAGTTTCGATGCCCCGCCAACTGGATATGCTGCTCCTTCGATATAGTGATTAGCAAGCAACGCATGCATATAAAAACTGCTCTTTGATGGTTCCAAACCGTAATCGCCATATTGGCAGGTCAATACACCAATCAGTTTGGGGTTGTCAGTAATCCCATTTAATACTTCTAATGTGGTTTTATCGGAGAATGTGAGCGTACTGCGACGAAGAAAATCACCAAAAATGTTTGCTAGAAATGGGGGAAGGGTTTTTTCAATGTAATAACCGCTACCCAATTTTCTCGCCTCATCGAGTAAAGAAAAGTAAGCATCGATTGAGGCCTGATCCGGCTCTTCTGGAAAGTATTGCTTTAGCTTGGCCTTAAGATTCTCTCGCCCTCTAGGGAACTGGTATTCATCGTTGCCAAAGACCGCTCGGTCATAAATGTCATCAAGAGGAGCCCATTTGAGCGTATCTTTCGAAATATAGCGAAAGACCTTGTTTAATGTCGTTCCCTCGATATGAACTTGGCCCACATAGTGCAAACCCACATCCCAGGAATATCCCTTGCGACCAAATGTATGGGTATACCCACCGAGCACGTTATGTTGTTCGAGCAAAAGCACGCGTTTTCCTGATTGGGCCAAGAAGGAGGCTGCACTCATGCCACCAGTTCCTGAACCAATGATGATAATATCAAAGGTGCGAGCTTCTTTTGTTTGAGCTGATTTAATGTAGTTTTTGTATCCTTTGCCAATCATATTGTGCACCTTTTGGTTAAGGTTGCATTATTATCAAAGTGCCTAGGATCTAGACAGTTCCATCTATCAAGACGAATTACGAAAAAGACATCTGTTCTAATAATAGCAGTCAAATTAAGACGCTAGCGCAAACCTTGCAGATAGTGAGATTGGAAACTGAGAATAAATTGAAACCGAAGTTTTGATTCAAAGGACATCATTATCGCACCATAGCTCGTGCATTTGAGTGTTGGCAATATCAAAGGTTGGAATTGCCACTGACTTGATGGACTTAAACGAACAACGGCTAATATAAACTTAAGAGCTTATAGGCAATACTAACATGAGCAATTAAGTTCATTTTTCAACCAGTTACAGGGTGGTGTGGCTTAAAGTTATCAATATGAGAGCTTACTAACATGTCGTTTGTGACACTTAATGTATCCTTAGTTTAAGCGAAGAAGAGGATTTATTGATGTCAAAAAGCTCCAAGCTTCATAATGAAGATAAACTGGTTAAGAAGGCACTAGAGATTGGCGGGAAGATGGCGAAGTTGCAAGGCTTTGATCTTCCTCAGTCACCACAACCTTTAAGAGTAAAAGCGATTTACCTATTC
>NZ_JBQEQR010000050.1:0-792 GCF_052037695.1 Vibrio sp. WZ-1
TACTACCTAATCTGGGCTTATCGCAAGTTAATACGTCCTTCATCGCCTCTGACTGCCAAGGCATCCACCGTGTACGCTTAGTCACTTAACCATACAACCCGAAGGAGTTTCGAGTTGATGAACAAGTCACCAAAGTTGTCTGCAATTAACTCTTTGCTTTCACTTTGAAAAGTGAAGACAAACAGGACATGATGCAGACTCGATTTTGCCGGACTCAATTTTTCTTCTACCTTACTTTAAAAAAGTAAGACAAGAGCCAAGAACACTTGAATGTGTTTTATTGGTGTTTGTCATAAAGACAAACATTGAGAACTTTACAATCAACAATAAATTGTTGATTTGTCAGCTTTCCAAATTGTTAAAGAGCTAGATTTTCTAATGAAAACCATTTTTAAACACACTCGTCTTTCTATTTAAAGAAAATATGCTTAAAGATGGTGGGCGATACCGGGCTCGAACCAGTGACCCCCTGCTTGTAAGGCAGGTGCTCTCCCAACTGAGCTAATCGCCCACATTAGTTTTACTTCTTGTGGAAGAAGGTTTTCAAGATGGTGGAGCTATGCGGGATCGAACCGCAGACCTCCTGCGTGCAAGGCAGGCGCTCTCCCAGCTGAGCTATAGCCCCTTCTTGAGAGTCATTTCTAAAAGAAGAAATGGTGGGTCGTGCAGGATTCGAACCTGCGACCAATTGATTAAAAGTCAACTGCTCTACCAACTGAGCTAACGACCCAATGGTATCCCGTAGGGGAGTCGAACCCCTGTTACCGCCGTGAAAGGGCGGTGTCCTAGGCC
>NZ_JBQEQR010000043.1:0-49736 GCF_052037695.1 Vibrio sp. WZ-1
CGAAGTCACGAGCAGCACCGCCGTATACTTTAGCAAGTGTTGTACAGATAGCTGCAGTTAGAGTTGTTTTACCGTGGTCAACGTGGCCGATAGTACCAACGTTTACGTGCGGTTTTACACGTTCAAATTTTTCTTTAGACACAATCGTGTTCCTTCCTAGTTATGATTCGCCGGGATCATTATTGATCTCGACGCGCCAGAAATTGTTATTTTATGCGCCAACGTCCGTTAGCGCAATATTTCGACGGCTTGATATCGCAAAAAGTCGTAAACTTTTTGTGGTTCAATCGTCAATTAGTAACCACGCTCAGCCATGATGGCTTCTGCAAAAGTCTTCGGCACTTCAGCGTACTCATTAAACTCCATAGAGTAAGAAGCACGGCCTTGAGTTGCAGAACGTAGGTCGGTTGCGTAACCAAACATCTCAGATAGTGGAACTTGAGCACGAATGATCTTAAGACCAGCCACACCTTCATCCATACCTTCGATCATACCGCGACGACGGTTTAGGTCACCAACAACGTCACCCATCCAGTCTTCCGGAGTAGTTACTTCGACATTCATCATTGGTTCTAGAATCACAGGTTGTGCTTCTAATGAACCTTTCTTGAATGCCATCGAGCCAGCGATCTTGAACGCCATCTCGCTTGAGTCAACATCGTGGTAAGAGCCATCGAATAGTGTAGCTTTAATATCTAGAACAGGGTAACCCGCTAGAACACCACTATTCATTTGCTCTTCGATACCTTTCGCTACCGAACTGATGTATTCCTTAGGAACCACACCACCCACGATCTCGTCTACGAATACGAAACCTGCACCAGGTTCTGAAGGTTCAAGTTTGATCCATACGTGACCGTATTGACCACGACCGCCAGATTGACGAACGAACTTGCCTTCTACTTCCGCAGAACCACGAATGGTTTCACGGTAAGCAACCTGAGGTTTACCAACGTTACAGTCAACGCTGAATTCACGCTTCATACGGTCAACGATGATATCTAGGTGAAGCTCACCCATACCAGAGATCAGAGTCTGACCTGTTTCGTCATCCGTTTCTACGCGGAATGATGGGTCTTCCGCAGCCAGTTTACCTAGCGCGATACCCATTTTCTCTTGGTCTGCTTTAGAACGAGGTTCTACAGCGATCTGAATTACAGGCTCAGGGAACTCCATGCGCTCTAGAACCACTTTGTGGTTCTGGTCACATAGCGTGTCACCTGTTGTCACGTCTTTCAGACCGATAGCAGCTGCGATATCACCAGCGCGAACTTCTTTTACTTCTTCACGCTTGTTCGCATGCATCTGAACGATACGACCGAAACGCTCTTTCTTGTCTTTTACTGAGTTGTAAACAGCATCACCTGAATTCACAACACCTGAGTAAACGCGCATGAAAGTTAGTGTACCCACGAATGGGTCAGTCGCGATCTTAAATGCTAGAGCTGAGAACGGTTCATTGTCGTCTGCATGACGTTCAACTTCGTTCTCTTTCTCGTCGATACCCTTGATTGCAGGTACGTCGATTGGTGACGGCAAGAATTCGATCACTGCGTCTAGTACGGCTTGAACACCTTTGTTTTTGAACGCACTACCACAAGTAGCTAGTACGATTTCGTTGTTTAGTGTACGAGTACGTAGAGCTTGTTTGATCTCAGCTTCAGACAACTCACCTTCTTCAAGGTACTTGTCCATTAGCTCTTCAGTTGCTTCCGCTGCCGCTTCAACAAGGTTGTTGCGCCACTCTTCAGCAAGCTCTTGCATGTCTGCTGGAATCTCGTCGTATGTAAACGACATGCCTTGGTCGGCTTCATTCCAGTTGATCATTTTCATCTTGATAAGGTCGATAACACCTCGGAAATCTTCTTCCGCACCAACGTTTAGCTGGATTGGAACAGGATTCGCGCCAAGACGGTTTTTAATTTGGTCCACAACACGTAGGAAGTCTGCACCTGCACGGTCCATCTTGTTTACAAATACCATACGTGGAACGTGGTACTTGTCAGCTTGACGCCACACAGTTTCAGATTGAGGTTCAACACCAGATGAGCCACAGAACACAACTACTGCACCATCAAGTACACGTAAAGAACGTTCTACTTCGATAGTAAAGTCAACGTGTCCAGGAGTATCAATGATGTTTACGCGGTGCTCTTGGAATTGTGCTTCCATACCACGCCAGAAAGTAGTAGTTGCAGCTGAAGTGATAGTAATACCACGTTCCTGCTCCTGCTCCATCCAGTCCATGGTTGCTGCGCCATCGTGAACTTCACCGATTTTATGAGACAGACCAGTGTAGAACAAAATACGTTCAGTAGTGGTTGTTTTACCTGCATCTACGTGAGCACAGATACCGATATTACGGTAGCGCTCAATAGGAGTTTTGCGAGCCACGATTGAATCCTCTTATACTTAGAGAGTTAGGGACTATTGCTATGTCTAAAAAAGCTATCCCCTAGATATAGCAATAGTTCCTAGCATAGGCATAGGAACTAAAGAAGTGCTGCAAGGAACCTTGCAGCACTGAAAAGGTATTACCAACGGTAATGAGCGAACGCTTTGTTTGCGTCAGCCATGCGGTGAACGTCTTCACGTTTCTTAACCGCAGTACCTTTGTTCTCAGACGCGTCTAGCATTTCAGCAGCTAGGCGTTGAGCCATAGATTTTTCACCACGCTTACGCGCAGCTTCAACCAACCAACGCATAGCAAGTGCGTTACGGCGAACCGGACGTACTTCTACAGGTACTTGGTAAGTTGAACCACCTACACGGCGAGATTTAACTTCTACCGCTGGGCGAACATTTTCAAGAGCTTCTTCAAAAATAGCTAAGTGGTCTTTACCAGACTTTTCAGCCATAGCATCTAGTGCAGTGTAAACAATTTTCTCTGCAGTAGATTTTTTACCGTCAACCATTAGGATGTTAACGAATTTTGCCAGCAGTTCAGATTTGAACTTTGGATCTGGAAGGATCTTACGCTGACCAATGACGCGACGACGTGGCATGGATTTTCTCCGTTGTCTTCTTCAGGTTTTATCCAAAACTTTTCAGTTTTTTCAAAAAATTAAAAATAATTTAGTGTTTGGCCTTACTTAACGGAATCCATTAAGACTTAGGACGCTTCACACCGTACTTAGAACGACCTTGTTTACGGTCGTTAACGCCAGCACAGTCAAGTGCACCGCGAACAGTGTGGTAACGTACACCCGGAAGGTCTTTTACACGACCGCCACGGATTAGTACAACACTGTGCTCTTGAAGGTTGTGACCTTCACCGCCGATGTACGATGTAACTTCGAAGCCGTTTGTCAGACGTACACGACAAACTTTACGAAGTGCTGAGTTAGGTTTTTTAGGTGTAGTTGTGTAAACACGAGTACATACACCACGTTTTTGTGGGCACGCTTCTAGTGCAGGCACGTTGCTTTTAACAACTTGCTTTGCACGTGGCTTACGTACCAACTGGTTAATAGTTGCCATTAACTAGCTCCTGATTTACTTGAAAGTAAGCTTTGTGAAAAATCTATCCCTAACAGCGGTTGGCAGTTAGGGACGCAAAATTCTATGCAGCAGTGAGAGGTGTGTCAAGAAATATACGGATCTTTTTTGTTCAATTAAGGTAATTCGTCCGTAAAGCTCAATCGACACTAGAAAGGGGTTAGTCCCAGGTAAGAGATTTGGCCTGCTTTGCGGAGAGTTTAACAAAGCCAGCATAGTTAACGACCTCGATAGAAGGACTGATGCGATTACTCATCCCTCGCGCTTCAATATCGCTTTGTAGGGCAAATACTGATGGGCCTTTTACTTTGCTAAATGCCTTATGCTGAGGGTTAGCCGCATACACTGCGTCTTCCACCAGCAAAACGTCATCTTGTTCACTGTACAGTGCCATAGCATCGTCTAATGCTGCTACAGATTTGATGATATGTAACATGACTACCTCAGAATGATAGCAGCTTGCCAGCTTGCTGCAGTTTGTCTTTGATTTGCTCTGAGCTTAGCATTTGAGCATCAATGACTAAATCGGCTTGTGCTAAACCACGCTCTGCGAGTGAATCAGCACAGACAAACACCTGTTCAATGTCGTACAAGTCGAATAGCTTCAACATTGGCGCGTAATCTTTACTCAAGATACCACTTGGATCTTGGCCAAGTAGCAGTTGATAAACACCATCACCAAAAAACAGTACCGTGATGTCTTCACAGTAAGCAGACGCCGCTAGCAGTGCATCCACACCTTCACGACCAGCAGTGCTACCATGAGGTGCGCTACGAAATAGGTAAGTTAACTGGCTCAAAACTGCACCACTCTATCTTGAGTTAACATGGCTTCGGCCAAGCTACCCAAGCCCGCTTGTTCAAACCCTTGCGCAAGATTGTTTTGTTCAAGACCATGCTGGTTAGCTTCATCTTCGCTAATGATACCGCGACGCAAAGCTGCCGCTACGCAGGTTTCAAGACGCACATCATGCTGGTGTGCGAGTGATTGCCACGCTTTCGTCAGGTCGAATTCATCGTTTGCAGGCACACTCAGAGCCGTACCATTGGTGACGCCATCTTGGTAAAAGAATACACTCACCAGAGTATGTCCTTGTTCAATGAGCGCTTGTGCGAATTGATATGCACTGCGCGCCGATTGACTGCCATAAACCGGGCCATTCACCATCAACGTGTAGGTTAAACCACTCACGCTTACTCGTCCTCAGTCTTACGCTGACGAATGTAAAGGTAAACGGTATGCTTAGAGATGTTCAGACGATCTGCCACTCGGTTGATCGCGTCTTTAATATCGAAGATACCTTTGTCGTACAGCTCCATAACGATCTGACGATTCTTGGTATTGTTCGATACCGATTTATCGGCGTTGATCTCTTCAATCGTGCGTTCAACCGTTTGGTCTACCAGCTCTTCAACGTCACTTGCGAAGTTAACGGATGACGCAGCTTCTTTCGCCTCTTGTGTTGGCATGAAAGATTGCAAAACTTGAGAGAAAGGTGCATCGAGGTTGACGTTGATACAAAGCAGACCAATCACGCGGTTTTCACCGTTACGAATCGCCACGGTGATCGACTTCATTAGTACGCCGCCTTTTGCGCGGGTGAAGTACGAACGTGAGAAGTTACGCTCAGAGCCTTCGATGTCTTTCAGCATCTTAAGTGCTAAGTCAGTGATAGGAGACCCTACCTGACGACCAGTGTTTTCACCGTTAGCGATTTTGATTGCAGAGGTATTGAGGTCTTCTAGCGAGTGAAGAACGATCTCACAAAATGGACCGATCAGGCTGGCAATGCCGTCTACGACCGCTTCGTAAGATCTCAAGATGATTTTATCGTGCTCGGTAAATGGCATCACGTTGACAGATTCCATTTCGAGCAACATTTCCGCATTTATTGTTTCTGTAGTTGTCATAAGCCTTCGAGCGAAAAATCAACAAATTGGTGTAAGTTTATCAGAAAATTTGAAAGGCAACCTAGCAAACTCATCAACTAGTGACCTAGAACAAAAAAGACCCGTAAAACGGGCCTTTTTTCATCGAGTTATCACTGATGCCAATTATTGAGCAGCGTTGTCGTTCTCAATTTTTAGCAGTTCAACTTCGAATACTAGCGTTGAGTTAGCAGGGATGCTTGGTGTGTCTTGATCACCGTATGCAAGCTCTGGCGGGATAACGAATTTGAACTTAGAACCCACTGGCATTAGTTGAACACCTTCAGTCCAGCCTGGGATTACGCGGTTTAGTGGGAATGTTGCAGGTTCGCCACGATCGTAAGAGCTGTCAAACTGTGTACCGTCAATCAGAGTACCTTTGTAATGTACTTGAACCGTATCAGTATCTTTTGGTTGCTCGCCTTCAGCTGGAGTAATCACTTGGTACAGAAGACCTGAATCTGTCTTAACTACGCCTTCTTGCTTCTCAAACTCAGCGCGGAAGTCATCGCCAGCTTTTTTCGCTTCAGCCGCTTTCTCAGCTGCTTGCTTTTGCATCGTTTCAGCAACACGCTTGTCTAGAGATTCTAGAGCTGCACGAGTTTCTTCTTCGTTTAGTGCTGCGTTACCTTTAAATACGTCTTCGATACCTTTAAGAACTAGGTCCTTGTTTAGGTCGATACCAATTTCGCTTGGTTTTTCGATACTAGCGCTTAGGTAGTTAGCAAATGAAACACCAATCGCGTATGCCGCTTTATCGTCGTCTGTTTTAAAGTGAACAGCTTTACCAGTTTCTGCCTGAACTTGTTCTGCTTGAGGTGCTGCTTCTGGTTTTGTTTCTTCTTTTTGACAACCTACCGCTAGCATTACTGTTGCAGCAAGTAGCGACACTTTTAAAACTGATTTCATTAAATTCTCCAAATAATGGCTGCGCCATTGGTTGTTGTGCACAAATCTTCTATGAGACTAGTGAAGACAATCGTTATACCAATATACTAGCTATATGTCTCAAGACACAAACTGGATTATTAGATGTGATGCAAAGAATTTCTCATTTATTCCTATATTTAATTGTCATCACCACGTTAAGTGGATGCTTTTTTTCCGATCGCGATGTTCAACGTTGGTCACTCGAACCACAAGGTTCCACCAGCTTTGCGCTCAGTCGAGATGGTCGATTTGCGCTGCTGTACTCCAAAGAGCACCAACTGGTACTGTGGGATTTGGAGCAAAACAAACAACTCGCAAAGCTGGGTGAACTCGATCAAGCCGCCAACGTGGTCTCCCACATTCGAATTTCAGACAATGGCCGTTATGCAGTTACTGCAAGCCAAATGAACTTCGCCGTATGGGATCTCGGATGGACCCAAGCCGAAGGGCTGTGGTCTATCGATGACGCGCTGATTCGAGACGTTGATATCACCAGTAACGGTGAACAGGTATTACTTGGCCTGTCCAACGGTAAAGCAATTCATGTCAACTTAGTCACTGGTCGTCGGCTAGAGTTCCTTGCACATCAAGAAAAAGTCAATTCAGTCGCCATTTCCCCCAATGGTCGTTTCGCCCTCACAGGTGGAAATGACTACAAAGCTTACCTTTGGGATACAGAAAGCGGCTTGGTACTACGCACCTTTGAGCACGACCAACGCGTGGTCAGAGTCGCGCTTCAACGAGATGGTAAGCTGGCAATGACGTCAGACGGTGGCAATCAAGCCATTATCTGGGATTTAGAGACGGGTGAAGAAGTGACACAACTCAGCAGTTGGTCTCGCCAGTTGATCTTCTCAACGGCACGTTTCTCTGATGACGGTAACTTGCTCGTCACAGGCACCCCTTCCGGTCGAGTGATGGTGTGGAACACTAAAACCGGTAAACGCGTCGATGGATTTGAAGTTGAGCCGAAAAAAGATACTCGCCCTCCCCGTGCGGTCGTGTATGATGCAGCCTTTGATTCCAAGCAACGTGTAATTACTGCCACTTCTGCGGGCATTGCCCAAGCTTGGCAGCTAGAGAACGGATCATGACAGATAAAATCATTCAGCAATTGGAAGCACGCATTAATGACTTAGAATGTCAGCTTGCGTTCCAAGAACAGACTATTGAAGATCTGAACGGCGCCTTGTCGCAGCAGCAACTGCAAATTACCAAGATGCTCGATCAGATGAAATATGTGGTAGGTAAAGTGAAAAATATGGACTCGTCGAATTTAGCCGATCCGTCAGAAGAAACCCCACCACCGCATTACTGATTCATCCGAATCCCAGTGCAGTAAATAACACAAAGCCCAGACTCTTAGCTGGGCTTTGTTGTCTTTAAGAAGCGAACGCTACTCGTCTGCGTAGATTTTAACGCTCAGCTCGCCTTGCGTATTGATGCCAGCTCGGTACATACCAGAACTGTTCATCGCAAAATGCAGCTCACCTTTAGCATCAATTGCAATCAAGCCACCTTCGCCGCCCATTGCTTTTAAATCACCCTGAATAATGTGTTCGCACGCCATGTGTACGTCTTCTTGCAAATAACGCATACGTGCTGCAACGTCTTCCGCAACACGTTTACGAATAAAGAACTCACCGACACCCGTAGTGGAAACCGCAACAACGCCATTCTCTGCCACCGTACCGCAACCTATCAGCGCGGAATCTCCTACTCGACCATATTTCTTATTGGTCACGCCACCAGTGCTGGTTGCAGCGGCTAAGTTACCTTGTTGATCTAATGCCACTGCACCAACCGTACCGTGTTTGCGATCATCTGGGTAGCGAGATTCTGAAAGCGCAAATAATCCTTTTTCACGCATAGACAACAGCTGCTCATAGCGGCGATCGGTAAAGAAGTAATCCTGCTCGGTGTACTGATGACCTTGTTCAAAAGCAAACTTCTCTGCCCCTTCACCGACCAGCAACACATGGTTACTGTTTCGCATTACGTCACGAGCGAGTTCAATGGGGTTTCGGATATGACGCACACCAGCGACTGCCCCTGCTGCTTGGTGTCGACCATCCATCACAGAGGCGTCCATTTCGACCATCTCGTTATGGGTCAGCACCGAGCCTTTACCGGCATTAAAGTTAGGAGAATCTTCCAGCACTTTCACTGCTGCGACAACCGCATCTATGGCTTCACCGCCTGTTGCTAGTATTTGATGTCCCGCTTTTACCGCTGTTTCTAAATCCGCCAAGATGGATTGTTGCAGTTCGTCACTCATCTGTTCACGCAAGATAGTGCCTGCACCGCCATGAATGGCAATCGAGAAAGGTTTCGTCATCGCTTTGTTCAACCGTTATTCCTTGTATGATTTGCACTACACCCCAGATAAACAAAAAGCGCAAGTTGAAACCTCAACTTGCGCTTTTTAAAACTTTGCTAGATAGCGTTATCTAGTGAAGAGCGTGCGATTAGTGAGAACCGCAACCGCCGCCGCCACAACATTCGTGGTCGTCAGCTTTTTCTTCGCCACCGCAGCAGCCGCCTTCGTGATCGTGGTCGTGACCGCCACAACAGCCACCACCTTGGTGGATGTGACCGTGTTCGATCTCTTCAGCAGTCGCTTCACGAGTAGCCATAACTTCAACTTCGAAAGTTAGAGTTTGACCAGCTAGCATGTGGTTGCCGTCTACAACAACTTCGTCGCCGTCTACTTCAGTTACTTCTACAGGGATTGGACCTTGGTCAGTATCTGCTAGGAAACGCATACCAACTTCGATTTGGTCAACACCTTGGAATACATCAGCAGGAACACGTTGCACTAGTGCATCGTTGTGCTCACCGTAAGCATCATCAGGAGCTACTGTTACAGAGAACTTGTCGCCAGCTACTTTACCTTCTAGTTCTTTCTCAAGACCAGTGATTAGGTTGTTGTGACCGTGTAGGTAATCAAGAGGTGCTTCAGAAGTTGATTGATCAACAACAACACCGTCTTCCAACATTACTTTGTATGCAAGGCTTGCAACAACGTTCTTTTCAATTTTCATACTAACTCCAGGGAGATTAATTGACCTAACCAGAATGGGGTTAAGTACCGAGATGGTAGTATTATGGGGATCAATTAACGAAGTTCAATTATTCAGGCTTAAAAATCCCGATCATTTCTTGTTCCGAGTGTTTATTTTTTTCTACAGATTGCGGTTTACGCTGCTCGGTATAATCGCAGTCGACACACTCAACCAGTTCGATGTTGTTCTCAATCCACCAGCGTAGGGTATCTTGTTGGCTGCATTGTGGGCAGCTTGCACCCGCGATAAAACGTTTCTTGGCTTTCACTTTTGTTCCTTTTCCCGCTAGATACTGTGCGGATACTACTTCCAATGATTCGGCGACTGTTGGTCACTTTCCATTTCACGACCAAAGATTTCTTCTAGTTCTTTACGGGCTTCTTTCGAGCGTTGAGCGAGCTCTTTATCTTCATTATGCTGAGGCAATAAGTCTTTGAGCATAGCATTATCTAGCTTGCGAAAATGTGCTTCTGCCCGCTTTGCTTGATACGGGTGCATACCCAATTCTACGAGCGCTTGGCGACCTAGATCTAGTGCGCCCAAAAAGGTTTCTCGCGAGTAATTTTGCACGCCATGGTTCATCAACTGATACGCTTCCACACGGCTGCGGGCACGGGCAAGGATCTTCAATTTCGGGAAATGTGCACGGCAAATGTCGACAATCGCCATCACCTCATCAGGTGAATCCGTACAGATCACCAAGGCTTCCGCTTTATCAGCCCCCGCGGCACGTAACAAATCAATCTGAGTCGCATCACCATAAAACACCTTATAGCCGTATTTACGCAGCAAGTGAATTTGGCTCGCGTCACTTTCTAATACCGTTACCTTGATCTTATTGGCGTACATCAAGCGGCCGACAATCTGACCAAAACGACCAAAGCCAGCGATGATCACTCGTGGTCGACGATCCACCACATTGGTCGTCACGCTCTCCTCTTCTTGGTTAAGCGTGTGAGCAAACCACTTCTTCTGCCCCATGAGCAACAGCGGCGTAGTCACCATCGACAAACTCACCACCACCAACAAAAAGGCAACTTGCTCTTTGGTTAAGATACCTTCTTGGCTTGCCGCGGTGAAAATCACAAACGCAAACTCACCACCTTGGCTCAAAATCGCCGCCATACGACTGCGCGACTTAGCACGGACTCGAGCGGTGCGAGCTAAGACATACAGCACCAAACCTTTGACCACCACGAGAGCAATCACGGCACCAAGAATCGCGAACGGTTGCAAGGCTAATAAACCAAGATTCACTGCCATACCCACTGCAATAAAGAACAAGCCAAGCAGCAGACCTTTAAACGGTTCAATCGCAATTTCTAGTTCATGACGGTATTCACTTTCTGCCAGCAGCACACCCGCTAAGAAAGTACCGAGCGCCATCGAAAGCCCCAGCTTTTGCATCGCAACAGAAATGCCAAGTACGACTAGGAGGGCGGCAACGGTGAAGAGTTCACGCACACCACTCATCACCACAAAACGGAACAGAGGACGCAGCAAAAAGTGACCACCAACCAGCAGTGCTGCAACGCTCGCCAGCACCCAAATAGCATCTAACCAATCACCACCGCTTTGACCACCAGCGAGTAAGGGCAACATGGCAAGCATCGGGATGACGGCAATATCTTGGAACAGCAGCACTGCAAAACCCGACTGTCCGGTTTCCGTGCCAGCTTGCCCCTGCTCTTCTATCACTTTTAGTGCAATCGCCGTGGACGAGAGTGCCAAGCCCATGCCGATCACTAAGCTCACTTGCATACTCAAACCAAATAGGCTGACGATGCTGCCGATCACCGCCGTGGTGACAATAACTTGAGCGCCACCCAGACCGAGGATAGGTCCGCGCATCTGCCATAACTTTTTAGGGTTCAGTTCCAAACCAATTAAGAACAGCAGCAACACCACCCCGAGTTCGGCGAAGTGGAGAATCGCGTCCACATCACTGATCAACCCCAGCCCCCAAGGACCAATTAGAACGCCGGCAATCAGGTAACCAAGCACAGAGCCCAGACCAAGTCGCTGGGCAATCGGTACCGCAATAACAGCTGCAGAAAGAAATACCACACTGCTTTGCAAAAACTCACTGGTTATCGCCATGTAGACCTCCTTGCTCATCCCACTCTCTCAGGGGATTGTTCAGCCATTGACGATATTGTTCAGCATGCTGATAACGTTCGATATCCGACACATTGCGCGACCAGTACAGCACTAAAGGCTCAATCCAATGCATCTGACACAAAGCGGCGGTCAGTTCGAACGGCTGGAGGATTTGTTCCAACGGGTATTTGTTGTACCCCATCGGGCTGAACGCATCCTCTTTACCGCCAGTAGTGATCACACTGCGCCAGTACTTACCCGCTAATGCGCTACCATCACCAAACGCAAAGCCTTTGCCCAACACACGATCCATCCACTCTTTCAACAGTGCGGGACAGGAATACATATAGAGAGGATGATGAAAAACGATCACATCATGCGCCATCAGCAAGTCGTGTTCGTAGTTCACATCAATAAAGAAATCAGGGTACGCGCCATAAAGATCGTGCACAGTGACATGATCAAGTGATTGGATTTTTTTTATCATCACTTGATTGGCAATGGAATTTTGTGGCTCTGGATGAGCATAAATCACCAAAACTCGTGGGGGCATAGACGCTGCAACAGCCAAATAGTCGTCCTTGTCGTTATTTTTATCCGTTATCAAATTGTTATACGTTTTTGTATAGCATAATGCAATTAAAGCGCAGAGATCGACTTTTCCTGCCAATAGCCCTACTATTCACCGCGAGATAAATGACCAAGAAACGCGCGCGGCGCAAAGTGAATTAAAACCCTATGATTACCTTTTCTGATATTCAGTTACTGCGTGGCGGTAAACCTCTTTTAGACCAAGCATCCGCAACCATTCACCCAGGCGATAAAGTGGGTCTGGTTGGTAAGAACGGCTGTGGTAAATCGACCCTATTCGCGCTACTGAAAGATGAACTGACGATTGATGCAGGCTCATTCAGTCAACCTCAGCACTGGGAACTAGCATGGGTAGCACAAGAAACCCCGGCTCTTGATCGCAGTGCCATTGAATACGTCATTGATGGTGATCGCGAGTTTCGTGGTTTGGAACAGCAGTTAGCCATTGCTGAAAAGAAAGACAACGGTACGCTGGTTGCAGAGATCCACGGCAAGATTGAAACCATTGGTGGTTACAGCATTCGCGCTCGTGCGGCAGAGTTACTCGACGGCCTCGGCTTTAGCCAAGAGCAAATGAGCTGGAACCTGACTCAATTCTCGGGTGGCTGGCGTATGCGCCTTAACTTGGCTCAAGCCCTATTGTGCCGCTCAGATCTACTGCTACTCGATGAGCCAACCAACCACTTGGATTTGGACGCGGTCATGTGGTTAGAGCGCTGGTTACAAAACTACCCAGGCACACTGATTCTTATCTCGCACGACCGTGACTTCTTAGACCCAATCGTTGGTCGTATCATTCACATCGAAAATCAACAGCTGAATGAATACACGGGTAACTACTCGTCATTCGAAAACCAACGCGCACAAAAAATGGTGCTGCAACAAGCGATGTTCGAGAAGCAACAGAAACAGATGTCGCACATGCAAAGCTACATCGACCGCTTCCGTTACAAAGCATCGAAAGCTCGCCAAGCACAAAGCCGAATTAAAGCTCTGGAGCGTATGGAAAAAGTGCTGCCAGCGCAGTTCGATAACCCATTTAGCTTCCAGTTCCGCGAACCAGCAGCACTGCCAAACCCAATCATGATGATGGATGAAGTATCGGCAGGCTACGGTGACAACCTGATCCTAGAGAAGATCCGCCTTAACCTTGTCCCGGGCAGTCGCATTGGTCTACTTGGCCGTAACGGTGCAGGTAAATCAACCTTGATCAAACTGTTGTCTGGTGAGCTAAAAGCGCAAGGTGGCGATCTGACTTACTCGCAAGGTGTGAAGATCGGTTACTTCGCTCAGCACCAATTAGAAACGCTGCATCCAGAAGAAACACCACTACAGCACATGATGCAAATCGCTCCAGACCAGACTGAGCAACAACTACGTGATTACTTAGGTAGCTTTGGCTTCCAAGGCGATAAAGCGCTAGAGAAAGTCGCTCCGTTTTCTGGTGGTGAAAAAGCACGTTTGGTATTGGCATTAGTGGTCTGGCAAAAACCTAACCTATTGCTACTCGACGAACCAACCAACCACCTAGACTTGGACATGCGCCAAGCATTAACCATGGCACTACAGACCTTTGAAGGTGCAATGGTGATTGTTTCGCACGACCGTTACCTACTGCGAGCAACAACGGATGACTTGTACCTAGTACACGACCGTCAAGTGGCACCATTCGATGGTGACCTCAACGATTACTATAAGTGGCTGACTGAACAACAAAGGGCTGAACGTAAAGAAGCGCAAGCGGCACAACCTGAGAAAGACACAGCGAATAGTGCTGCAGCGAAAAAAGAGCAAAAGCGACGTGAAGCAGAGTTTCGTAAACAGACCGCTCCAATTCGCAAAACGCTGACACAGTTAGAAAACAAAATGGATAAGTTAGGCGAAGCACTGGCGAAAACAGAAGAACAGTTATCGGATAACTCTCTGTATGAAGCCGAAAACAAAGCTAAACTTAATGAAGTATTGGCCCTTCAAGCTTCTAGCAAAGCAGAGCTTGAAGATGTAGAGATGGAATGGATGTCTGCTCAAGAAACCCTCGAGCAGATGGAACTAGAGTTTAATCAATGACAACAGAGCACGCTGAATACACCTTAACCCTTGAACACCTTTGGCAGTTCAGTCTGCAATTTTATGGTGTACGAGAAGTGAAAGAAGCGTGCTTGTCGTTGCAAAATAACTATCACGGCAATGTGAATCTACTGCTGCTGCTCAGATGGCTCGATGAGCAGCAGTTCATCTTTCAAGAGCAAGATTGGCCTCTTGTTCAAGACTGCCTAATCCGCAGCGAAACATTACTCCACTCCTATCGCGAACTACGACGACACCTCAAACTTCAAGTAAATGATGCACTTTATCGTGAGGCATTACAGTTTGAGTTACAGCTTGAAAAGCAACAACAGTCTGATCTGGTTGACTGCATTAATTCACTCATACTAGTGACAAATGACAGTGAACCACTAACATTAAGATACTGTCGAAAGCTGGGCGCAGAACACCTTCAACAAGCATTTTCGCTTCCAGTTCCGAATATTCATCATCCATAAATCTATAATAAATCTATACTTAGACTTATATAAATAAGAGTATATACCCAAGTAACCTCGAGATGCTTGATTCAGCGAGAATGACTTGGTTTGTAGACGCGGCGGAGATTTAAAGATCTAGTCACTCTAAATCAAGAATCGACAACAAAGTATACAAGCCAAGGCAGCTCGCCCTTCGGGAGCGTGTCATTGACCCGATTTCTGCGTCAAACAACTTGGAAAGAGCTGGCTATTACGCTGCGTTGCTTTCCTTGACCTCGAATCAATGACAATGCTCTGAACCCTGCATCTTGAAGTCACTTGGTTATGCGTTTGTTGGCATTGAAGATCTAAGCAGAACCAATCTCTCAGATTAGCGGTAAGGATTGTGCGATATCTCTGCTTAGCTCATGACAAACCACCATCAAACCGTATTCGCGTAAGCACAGAGACCAAAGTGGCGTGAATAACAATAATACTTAAATTGATTGGTACTAAGTATGACCCAATTTTTCGCAGCAGCTGGAATTAAAAACCCACACCTTCAAACGCTTTTGCCGCGCTTTATTCGTAAAAAAGCGTTGTTTACCCCTGTGTGGCAAACTCTTGATACCCCTGATGACGATTTTCTAGACTTAGCGTGGTCAGAACAACAAGACACCGATATTGCCCGTAATAAACCCATTTTTGTTCTGTTCCATGGCCTTGAAGGATGCTTTTATAGCCCTTACGCCAACGGCTTAATGAATGCCTTTGCCAAGTCGGGGTGGTTATCGGTGATGATGCACTTTCGTGGCTGCAGCGGTAAGCCAAACAAAAAAGCCCGCGCCTATCACTCCGGTGAAGTGACGGATGCTCGTTTCTTTCTTGAACAACTCAATCAGCAGTTCCCTAACAACCCTAAAGTTGCGGTCGGCATTTCGCTCGGTGGTAACATGTTGGCGAACTACTTGGCTCAGTACAAAGACGACCCCATCTTAAGTGCTGCGACAATCGTTTCTGCCCCGCTGGATTTGTCCGCATGTGCAAACCGAATAGAGCAAGGTTTTTCCAAGGTCTACAAACGCTATTTACTCTCTTCACTTAAACGTAATGCGCTGCAAAAGCACGATTTGATACAAGGAGAGCTTGCACTGTCTTACCGCTCGATCAAACGTGTTACTCGTCTGTATGAGTTCGATGATCTTGTCACCGCACCTCTGCACGGATTCAAAGATGCACAAGACTACTACGATCAATGTTCAGGTTTGAGCAAACTGCAACAGATCAGCCTACCAACACTGATCATCCACGCTAAAGATGATCCGTTTATGACCGAAGCCGTGATTCCGAAGTTTGTTTTACCGGACAACATTGATTACCGCCTTTATGAAAATGGTGGCCATGTCGGCTTTCTCACAGGTACTGCGCTCAAGCCAAAGTTTTGGTTAGAGGAAGCTCTGCCAGCTTATTACGAAAGTATCGCCGCTGAGTACCTTTCTACTGTATCCAAACAACAAACACAGTAAACTATTCACAAGTGTCAACCAAGGCAGGTAGCACACCATCATCATAAACGTTTGAGGTATTTATGATCATTCCATGGCAAGACATTGCGCCAGAAACATTAGAAAACTTGATCCGAGAATTTGTGCTGCGTGAAGGGACAGATTACGGTGCGGTAGAAGTGTCACTACAAGATAAAATCGACCAAGTTAGAACTCAGTTAGAGAAAGGGGATGCAACGATTGTCTTCTCCGAGCTCCATGAAACGGTTGATATTCAACTCAAAGCAAAATAATAAGGCCCTCACATTTTACCGTATCCCACTCGATGACACGGGCTTGTTACGTGCTATAGTGGGTTATCGACCGTGCAGCATCCACGTGTTGCACTTTACAGGTAAGTAATTTTCGACAAGGTTTGTCATGTCAGCTAAACACCCAATCATCGCGGTTACTGGCTCCTCCGGAGCTGGCACCACCACGACCTCAGAAGCCTTCCGTAAGATGTTCAATATGATGAACGTTAAACCTGCATGGGTTGAAGGAGATAGCTTCCACCGCTTTACTCGCCCGGAGATGGATGTCGAGATCCGTAAGGCTCGCGAGCAAGGTAGACACATCAGCTACTTTGGTCCGCAAGCAAATGACTTCCCAGGGTTAGAAGAATTCTTCCGAAAGTATGGTGAAGAAGGGACCGGCAGCGTGCGTCGCTATCTGCATACCTTCGATGAGGCCGTCCCCTACAATCAAATGCCAGGCACCTTCACACCATGGCAAGACTTACCAGAAGACAGCAACGTACTGTTCTATGAAGGTTTACACGGTGGTGTTGTCGATGGTGACGTCAACGTGGCTCGCCATGTGGACTTTCTGATTGGCATGGTACCCATTGTGAACCTGGAATGGATTCAAAAGTTCGTTCGCGACACTCGCGACAGAGGCCACTCCCGAGAGGCGGTAATGGATTCGATCGTGCGCTCGATGGACGATTACCTCAACTACATTACCCCGCAATTCTCGCGGACTCATATCAACTTTCAGCGTGTGCCAACCGTCGATACTTCCAACCCACTTAACGCCAAAGGCATCCCAAGTTTGGATGAAAGCTTCGTCGTTATCCGCCTACGTGGCATCAAGAATGTCGACTTTCCATACCTCCTGGCTATGATTGATGGCTCATTCATGTCTCGTCATAACACCATTGTGGTGCCGGGCGGTAAGATGAGTTTTGCTATGGAGCTCATCGTCAGACCAATCTTACAGCAGTTGATCGAAACTGGGAAAATTGGCTAAAAGCCCTTTCAATAAGGTGTTTACTTTTCATACCGTGATCATGTGCACAGTTTTGCTTACAAAATCTCAATCATGGCACGATTAAAATCAAGAAATCGTTTCCGAAAAAGGATACTATTTCTAACCGAAACACAAGAGAGCTTGCAGCATATAAAAAGTGCTCTTATTCTAGTAAGCCAATTCAGGCTTAGCTAAAATATGGATAGCGCAAGCGTACCCTGCAGAGGAAGTGAGATATTATGGTTCTAGGTAAACCTCAAACCGACCCAACATTAGAGTGGTTTCTTTCACACTGTCATATTCATAAGTACCCATCAAAAAGCACGCTAATTCACGCGGGCGAAAAAGCAGAGACTTTGTACTACATCGTTAAAGGTTCTGTTGCGGTTCTTATCAAAGACGAAGAAGGTAAGGAAATGATCCTTTCTTACCTAAACCAAGGCGACTTCATTGGTGAGCTTGGTCTATTCGAAGAAGACCAAGAGCGTACAGCTTGGGTTCGCGCTAAATCTCCTTGTGAAGTGGCAGAGATTTCTTTCAAGAAATTCCGTCAACTTATCCAAGTTAACCCAGACATCCTAATGCGCCTTTCTGCGCAAATGGCTCGTCGTCTACAAGTTACTAGCCAAAAAGTGGGTGACCTAGCGTTCCTAGACGTAACTGGTCGTATCGCTCAGACTCTTCTGAACCTTGCTAAACAGCCAGATGCGATGACGCACCCAGACGGCATGCAAATCAAGATCACTCGTCAAGAAATCGGTCAAATCGTTGGCTGTTCTCGTGAGACAGTAGGTCGTATCTTGAAGATGCTAGAAGAGCAGAACCTAATTTCTGCGCACGGTAAAACTATCGTTGTTTACGGAACTCGTTAATCTCGATTAACGTTTAAAAAATTTAAAAGCCACCAAATGAAAGTTTGGTGGCTTTTTCTTTTGTGGGAATCGGGAACGGAAAACAAAGAATCGAGAGTCGGGATCGCTGCGTTCCGAGAGCGGACTTCGTCCTTAGAGATACAGCCCTCTCAGATTCCGAGAGTTAAAACCTCCCCCAGCAAAGCGTTCCCGCCCCCATAGGTCATAGCCCGTTCTCGTATCTATTAACCGTTGGTGCTTTCGAAAATCTTATCTGCTGATGCCGCTACAAATCCTGGGTACAACTCACCGTTATCCATTGAGTAGCGCTTAGCAAACTCGTAGAAGCCCCCTGGAATCACCTCAACGCCTTCAGTAAAGGTCACTGGCACTTTGTCTGCCATGGTCGATGATTGCTCTAGTAGCACCTCTGGCGTGCCTTTTACTTCGCCGCCATTTTCATTGATGGTGAAGCCTGCTGTACGTAGATGGTCGTTTACTTGCTTTACTTCTTGATGCTGGTTGAGCTGATTCACACTCACTGTGAAGTGGTTAGCTCCGTAACCGTGCGCAGCAAGCCACGAAGCGTACTCACTCTCTTTCGCCAAGGTTTGGAAATCAGCATAGCTGAGATCCCATAAACGACCGCCGTACAAGAAGTCGCTGTTTGTCAGTTTAGAAGCATCAACCTGCTCTACCAGTTTATGAACGATGGCTTGTAGCTCTGCTGAGCACTCATCCACTTTCAATTCACTGATGAAGACTTTTGGCTGCTTCGGATCTGGGTGCTCAAAATGTTTTGCCACCAGCTTTTTGCTTTCAAATACGTAATCACCACAGGCTTTATAACCCACTGCCAAGAATGGCTTCGCCAGCGTTTCAATGCCTAGGGGAGCGACATTAAACGTACGTAACGCAATATGGTCATTAATCAGAGGCTCATCTTCTTGAAGAAGTTGATGAACTTTAGCAGCAGAAGGACAAAGACGTTGAATGTAGTCTTGCCATAGCGATTCAAATAACACATCGGGCGTCATAACGACTCCTTGTTATGAAATGTAGAGTTAGGGGTAAGAGGAAGTTGACCACTCGTTCACAGCCCTAAAGCTGTCCAGAATCACGAACGAGCAGTCATCAACCTGTGACGGTATGTGCGGCATAAGTGCCAGTCAGTCAACACGCTCTGGAGAGTCTTGAGCTCGCCTTTGGCGTTTGCCAGCGCGCTTACCGAAATCCTAACTTGGTAAATAGCTCTGGCAGAGAGAAGCAGCGATACTTTGTCACCGCTTCGTATTTCTCTATTACAGGCTTACACCCGGGCTCAATGTTTCAGGCAAGACCGTCTCTTGCCCTTCCATTGATGCCATTGGGTACGCACAGTAGTCTGCTGCGTAGTAAGCACTTGGACGTAGGTTACCCGACGCACCCGGCCCACCAAATGGCGCATCACCACTTGCGCCCGTCAACTGACGGTTGCGGTTCACGATGCCGGCACGAATGTGGTCAACGAAGTATTCCCACTCTTGGTCGTCGGTTGAAACCAGACCTGCCGATAGACCAAAGCGCGTATCGTTCGCCAGTTCTACCGCTTTCTCTAGCCCTTGGTAGCGTACAACTTGCAGAAGTGGACCGAAGTACTCTTCATCTGGCAACTCAGCAATGTTCGTCACATCGATGATGCCTGGAGAAACAAACGCCGCTTCGCCAGCTTTTGCTTCGATCAAACTTTCACCACCAAGTACTTGCAAGTTCGCTTGCGCATCGAGAATGAACTTGGCTGCCGCAACCGAAATTTGCGGTCCCATAAATGGTGCAGGCTCTGCAAATGGTTGGTCTACGCGAATATTGCGCGTCGCTTCCACCAGCTTAGTAATGACTGCATCACCCTTGTCGCCAAATGGAATGTACAGACGACGAGCACAGGTACAACGTTGTCCTGCACTGATGAAGGCAGATTGGATGATGGTGTAAACCGTTGCGTCTAGGTCGCCGTAGTTATCCGAGATAACCATCGGGTTGTTGCCACCCATTTCAAGCGCCAGCATCTTGCCCGGCTGACCAGCAAATTGACGATGCAGAACATGACCTGTGTTCGCACTACCGGTGAACAGTACGCCATCAATGCCTTTCGCATCAGCGAGCGCAATACCGGTTTCTTTCGCACCTTGGACTAGGTTAATTACGCCTTTCGGCAGACCCACTTCTTCCCACAACTTCATGGCTAACTCACCCGTCCATGGCGTTTGCTCAGACGGTTTGAAGACCACGGTGTTACCTGCCAGTAGTGCTGGCACGATGTGACCATTTGGTAAGTGACCCGGGAAGTTGTAAGGACCGAAGACCGCCATTACACCCAATGGGCGATGACGCAATACAATTTGGTTGCCTGCTGCTTCACGCGTCGCTTCACCAGTACGGTCGTGGTAAGCACGAATAGAGATCGCGATTTTACCCGCCATCGCTGCCGCTTCAGTGCGTGTTTCCCAAATCGGCTTGCCGGTTTCTTTGGCAATCACTTCAGCGATTTTTTCGCTGTTCTCTTTTACTTTTTCAGCAAAAGCCAACACGATCGCTTCACGTTCTGCAAATGGGCGCTTCTTCCAATCGACGAATGCTTCACGCGCAGCAGACACCGCTTGGTTAACCTGCTCAGCTGTCGCGCCGTTACCTTGCCAGACCACTTCTTGGTTGTACGGCGACAGAGACGTAAACGCTTCACCCTGACCTTGTACCCATTCACCTGCAATCCAATGTGTCATTGTTTCTATCCTTAAATTCTGTCGTCAGTTACTGCGGAAGAAGGCGAACAAAGTCCCCTTCCTCAACCAAGAGTGCATCCGCCAATTCTGGTGCGAGCACTACGCTTTGCGTTTCCGCGTCATACGCCGCTTTCGCTGCCGCAGCGCGGAAGTTCTCGAATGACGCGTTACACATCAAGAAGTCTTTTGTGCTGGTGTGCTCCGAGATTTTGACTTGCGCGCGGAATGAGTGGCGTACCGATTCGATATTGCGTAGGTCACACTCCACCGTTGGACCACCATCGAAAATGTCAACGTAGCCACGGTTGGTAAAGCCTTCACGCTCAAGCAGCTTCAATGCTGGACGCGTGTTATCGTGCACTTGGCCAATCACGGCTTGTGCTTCAGGGCTCAACAGGTTGATGTAGATTGGCAACTTCGGCATCAAGTCAGCGATAAAGCCTTTCTTGCCAATACCCGTTAGGTAATCCGCCAGAGTGAAATCGATAGAGAAGAAATGCTCTTGAAGCCACTGCCAGAATGGTGAGTTACCGTTCTCATCTGACACGCCACGCATTTCAGCAAAGATGGTTTCCGAGAAACGCTCTGGGTGCTCTGCCATCATTAAGAAACGACACTTGGACATAAGACGCCCATTCAAGCCACCACGGAATTTCTCACGTAGGAACAAGGTGCAGATTTCGCTGTTACCCGTGTAGTTATTACCAAACGTTAGCAGCTTAACCACGTTATTTACGCCAAGCTTTGGTGACGAGTGCACCACTTTACTGATGTGGTAAGAATAAAAAGGCACATCCCAGCCGATTGAAGCTTCAATACCTGTGGTACCTGCCACTTCACCAGTATCAGATTCAAAGCCCACCATTAGGTAGCCTTCATCACCAGCTTCGTTCACGTCAGGTTTGCCAAAACTGTATTCTGAGTGTTTGATTCGATTGGTTAACAGTTCTTCGTTAACCGGTAGAGATGTAAATCCATGACCTGACTCAACCGCACAGGTGTGCAGCGCGTCATAATCCGACATTGCGATAGGGCGAACTACTAGCATCAATACTCCCTCCAGATGCAAGAAGATCCTAACTATATTGTAGGAACAATGCCCCCATCAGAGATCCTTGATGGGGGTTTCTAGGTTGACGATAAGCGGCAATCGCGCTTAAACCAGCGTTGCGATCGCTTTATCCAGCTTCGCCAAACCTTCTTCGATTTCTTGTTGTGTGATAACGAGTGATGGTGTGAAACGTACGACATTGGCACCCGCAACCAATACCATGAGACCTTGTTTACCTGCAGCAACCAGTACGTCACGCGCACGACCTTGCCACTCTTCATTCAGTGCTGCACCAAGCAGTAGACCTTTACCGCGCACTTCAGAGAAGATGTTGTACTTCGCGTTGATCTTATCCAGACCTTCACGGAACATCGCTTCACGCTCTAGTACACCAGCTAAAACTTCTGGCTTGGTGACTTCATTAACGACCGCTTCAGCAACCGCACACGCTAGTGGGTTACCACCGTAAGTTGAACCGTGAGTGCCCACTTTCATGTGCTCAGCCAGTTTTGCCGTCGTTAGCATTGCACCGATAGGGAAACCACCACCCAGTGATTTCGCTGTGCTTAGAATGTCTGGCGTGATACCTAGACCTTGGTATGCATAGAAGTGACCAGTACGACCGTTGCCGGTTTGAACTTCATCAAAGATCAGCAGTGCATTGTGTTTGTCACACAGCTCGCGAACCGCTTGAGCGAACTCAGGTGTTGGTGGAATGATGCCGCCCTCACCTTGTAGAGGCTCCATCATTACCGCACAAGTGCGATCCGACATGTGTGCTTGTAACGCTTCGATATCATTGTAAGGAAGATGTGTCACATCGCCTGGCTTAGGACCGAAACCATCTGAGTAAGCCGCTTGACCGCCCACCGTTACAGTGAAGAAAGTACGACCATGGAAACCTTGTTTGAATGCAATGATTTCCGACTTCTCAGTGCCATGAACGTCTGCCGCGTAACGACGAGCCAGTTTTAGTGCCGCTTCGTTTGCTTCTGCGCCAGAGTTAGCAAAGAACACACGCTCAGCAAAACTGACTTCTGTTAGCTTCTTCGCCAGTCGCAGTGCTGGCTCGTTAGTCATAACATTACTTAGGTGCCAAAGCTTGTTACCTTGCTCAGTCAATGCGTTCACCATGACTGGGTGACAATGACCAAGACAGCTCACCGCAATACCACCAGCAAAGTCGATGTATTCATTTCCGTCCTGATCCCAAATGCGTGAACCTTCACCTTTTACAGGGATCATTTCCATCGGGTTATAGCAAGGTACCATTACCTCATCGAATAAACCGCGCTCTACTTTGTTTTCCGTTGTCATTGCACATTCCTTCTTGATACCGCATGCCTAGCAGATAAGCGAATTTAACCGGCACTCTTTGCCAGCAAATAATGTTTTGCATTTAAGCTATTACGGCATTGTATTTACATTTGATTAACCATTTCAATAGTGATTTATTCTTTTCGCATACCTGCGCAACACCTAATACTCACTATCTATGATTATTTATGCATCAAGAAACGTAAATAGAGAAGCGATTTTTTATAAAAACCATGCATGACAAGGTTCGGAAAGAAATAAAAAAAATGAATAGGCCTCACCAAATTGGTAGAACGCATAGTTTTGCATTCCCATTCCAAGGCGAAAAATATGAATAATTTGTTAAGAAAAGTGATCGTGATCAGATCATTTCGCGCGCTAGAAAGTTCGCAAGTAGCTCGTGACCTTGTTCTGTCTTAATCGATTCAGGGTGAAACTGTACCGCGTCGATTGGTAGGGTTTTATGCTGATAACCCATGATTTCATCCATGGTTCCATCAGGCAGTTCAGTCCAAGCAGTCAATTCAAACACATCAGGCAAGGTGTCGTTTTTCACCACGAGAGAGTGGTAGCGGGTTACCGTCAGTGGGTTATTGAGGTTTTTAAACACACTGCGGCCGTTGTGACGAATCGGTGATGTCTTACCATGCATCACTTGTCGTGCTCGAACCACCTTGCCACCGAACACCTGAGCAATGGCCTGATGGCCAAGACAAACACCTAAGATAGGCAACTTACCAGCAAAATGTTCAATGGCTTGTAGAGAGATACCGGCTTCGTTGGGAGTACATGGTCCAGGAGAAATCACCAAATGGGTTGGGCTGAGTGCCTCGATGCCTTGGATGTCAATTTCATCGTTACGTACCACCTTTACGTCTGCACCAAGTTCGCAAAAGTATTGGTAAAGGTTGTAGGTAAAAGAATCGTAGTTATCGATGATCAACAACATAAAAGGTCGGTTGCTCCAATCCGTTTTGGCAATGCTTAAGTGGTGAATCGCCACGTTCGTGACAATCAAGGGCGGTATTTTGCTATACCAAGCAAGAAAGGCAAGTTTTTGCTGAATAAAAAGGCCAGCATAGGCTGGCCTTTGGTCTTTACAGCTATTTAAGGACGGTTTGTCAGGAAATAAATTCGCTTAGCGACGACGGCGGAATAAACCTAGACCTAGCATCGCTAGTAACGCGCCAAAGCCAAACGAACCGCCATCAGAGTCATCTGACGGAGTAGTATTCGACTTCTCTACGGTTACATCACGCTGTGAGCTGAACTTCACGGTGTTACCCGTAGAGTCTGTCACCTTCTCCTCTAGTACGTATTGGCCTTCTGCCGGCGCTTTGTCAAACTCCACGCTCACGCTACGGGCATCAATATCGACTTGTGTCAGCGTTGCATTTGCTTCATAACCGTCAGTATCAGACGTTGATGACGCTGCTTGAGTCGCTTTCGTTAGACTTACTGTCACGATATCACCCACAACCGCGTTTGGTGGCAAACGTACGTCAACGGCTAGGTTATCACCTGAGCTTGGTAGATCGATGTCTGTATCTGGGAAATCAATCGCAATGATCACTGGATCGTGGTCAGACGCCGAGAATGCATCTTTATACTTCGGCATGTCACCGGTGTACTTGCTACTGTATTCAAACAAGTTACTTTCTAACGAGTTAATGTGCCAATCTTCAATCGCCACCACTTTCTGCGCCAAGCTGTTGCTTGCCAGTGCGTGGTCTAGGTTACCTAGCTCACCAGAGTAAGTGTATGAGAAAGTATCTGCACCATGCAGCACGGTGTTCAGGTTATGGTAACCGTAGCCTTTTTCAATTTTGGTTTTCTCTACCTGAAGTTCTCCACCGCCAATCGTTGTGTAACCTGCAGTGTAAATATCGCGGCCGTATTTCTCTTTTGAGTAATCAGTTAGCGTTAGTAGAGGATCTTCTTTGCCGTAAGCGTTTAGATCGCCCATGACGAGAACATCACCTTTAATGTCTTTCAACGCATTACCAACCACATTGGCAGCAGACACACGGAAGTTATTACAGTTCCCCTGAAGATCCGCAGGCTCTGAATCTTCTACACCCGCAATCCATTCTTCAATACATTCAGAGCCTTTCGATTTGAAGTGGTTAACGACAACAGATAAATCTTCACCTGTCTCTTTTACCGTGAAAGTTTGTAGCAAGCTATGACGCTGGTATTTGTCATAAGCAGGGTTGCCTTCCGCACCGTCATTACGCGTAATGGTGTTTTCTTCAATGTGCTGCTCTGGTGTCACAATCACTTTCGCCGCTTCTTTTGGTGTCACAGCATTGGCACGATATAGGATCGCCACCATGATCGCATCACTACCAAAGTATTCGTCTTGGTATTTATCTTGATCCGCGATTTCAACATAAGTGTAATGATCTTCGGTGTTTTCGATTTCAGCATTCAGTGCGTCAACCAAATTCTTCACAGCACTGCTGTCACCAAAGCCGTTATTCTCAACTTCCATCAAACCAATGATGTCAGCGTCCATCTTGTTCATCGCCGCAACAATTTTCGCTTGCTGGATCAGGAACTCGTCTAGGTTAGTCGCACCACGGTTTTGTCCGGTTGGGTTTTCATGACCACTGTCAGCCACTGACGTGAAGTAGTTCAGTACGTTGAAGCTTGCAATACGCAAGTCTGAATCGGTAATTGCAGGTGCGTCTTTACGAGCAACATCAAAGCCTTCATCGGAAGTCACAAAGTTAGTGTTATCAACTTCATTAGTCGCAATCAAACGGTACTCGTTGTAGCTGTACGCTACGACGCCTTGCAAACCTTCTACTCGCGAGCCAAGGCGAATATGCTGCTCAGAAGAACCGTCTTGGTCTGCATCTTTCGCAAAATCTGGGTAGTAAGGAATTTGACCGCTTGGCGCTTTACCATCAGACTCGATGTAAATACGGTTTGCTGCGTTGTCTTTTGCTAGCTCAACGGCTGCATCACTTTCTGCCGCATGCAATTGAGTTGGCTTAAACAGTGGGGCTTCATGCGAAAGCATCATGTTATTGCGACGCGAATCGTAGTCGTAAGAGAAGTTACGAGTCACGAACAAGTCGCTTGCTGATTTCAGCTCAACTTGCATACCTTCATGACGCTCTAGCGCATCACGTAGCGTCTCACCTTCTTTGATAATAAGGTCGGTAACAAGATCAATATCTGAAGTACCTGTCTTCACGTAGCTATTGGCATCAGAAGCAAGTCGAGTATTGCTGTAGTACTCTTGAACCTTACCCTTCACGCAAACCACATCGCCTGCTTTTAGGTTGGTATCAGCAGCATCAGTATGAATGAACAAGCCTTCAGAGGTCTTATCGTTGTTGTCATTCTCTAATGCTTGTAGGTAGAAGCCTTTGGTCAAGCCTGTTGTTACTGCAGTTACGACACCAGTAACAAAGTGGTCTTCTTCGGTAATGTACGGGTAACCATCAATAAATGGAGACGTAGCACCTTCACCTTGGATATCTTGAATAGTGGTAAAGCTCGGTTGTTGACCGTTAACTTCACACGCAAATGGTGCTGGTGGCTCAGTCGAATTTAACTCACCAAGGCCCTCAATGTTATCTTTCTCAAACGCCGTCCATTGTGATGCATCATAGGTGGCTGAAGGGGTTAGCGCATCACTGTTACGAACTAATGTGGTGTCTTTACCAAAGTCAACATCACCCATTACACCGATGATGTCATGCACTTCACCATCTTTAAGCAATGCGAGCGGATCATCACCATTGAAGTTAGCTACGCTTTTATCAGTGATATCGGCAACGGCTTTAATTGCATCACTCGCGTCACCATGAGCCAGTACATAAACTTGGTTGGCTTGTAGTGTTACTTGGCTAAGGTCAATTTTGCTACCCCAAGCGCCATCACCATTTGATGATTTCGCCAGCTCGTAACCTGTTAGCGTTACTGCTGCATCACCCGTATTCGCGATCTCCACCGCTTTGTTGTATGAGCCACCTTCTACATACTGAGAGATAATAATTTCTGCGTTAGCGTTGGCACTAAGCGCGCTGGCAATTGTTAGTGCAAGTAAAGAGGGTTTGATTAACGTATCCATTGTCGTACCTGATATTTATTTAAATGCAAACTAAGCCCTAAGCAGAGCCCACCATTTGTGCCTACTATCAGGTTTATTTATGAAATAAATAAGAAATACCAGCAAAAGCCGTGAAATAAGTCACAAGTGGATATCAGAAATTATGCCAGGGCAATCCATTTAAACAGTTTTTGTAACAAATACAGTAACTAAAGAGATAAAGATCAAAAACTAGAGTTATTACTCAGTTTTTATTCTGCCAATGTGTTAATTGAATAGTTAAAATTAATAGCCCATAACTATCGCTAAAACCAAATATAATAAAATGCTAATTTAGCCAAATCAAAAACCACTATTTTTAATTTCAATCCCATTTTTTAAAAGTAAATAAATGGGCCTTTTGCTAATTAATAAAAAGACATAAAAAAAGCTCCACCAATGGTAGAGCTCTTAAATTCTGATTTTGCTTTAGCTAATCACTATGGGCGAGCGACAAAACCTACTGCTTCGTACGCTTTCTTCAGCGTTTCAGCTGCACGTGCTGATGCTTTCTCAGCGCCTTGCTTCATGACTTCATTCATGTAAGCGCGGTCAGCACGGATGCGATGGTATTCAGCCTGAATTGGCTCAAGCATAGTCACCAACGCTTCACCAACGTCTTTCTTGAATGGACCGTACATTTCAACGCCTTGGTATTTCGCTTCAATCTCTTCAAAGCTCATGCCTGTCGCCGCAGAGTAAAGACCCATTAGGTTCGAAATACCCGCTTTGCTTTCCCAATCGTGAGCGATACGTGGTGGCGTTTCTGTGTCTGTTTGCGCTTTGTTGATCTTCTTAATGATCGACTTAGGCTCTTCCAGCAGCGTGATAACGTTCTTACGGTTGTCATCTGACTTAGACATCTTCTTGGTAGCGTCTTGAAGGCTCATTACACGCGCGTTTACCGTTGGAATGTAAGGCTCTGGTACTTGGAAGATTGGCTGCTCTGGCGAGTAGATGTTGTTAAAGCGGTTCGCAATATCACGCGCTAGCTCTAGGTGTTGTTTCTGATCGCTACCTACTGGTACTTGGTGCGCGCCGTAAAGCAGAATGTCAGCCGCCATCAACACTGGGTAGTCAAACAAACCAACGTTTACATCACCAAACTGGCTTGAACTGTCGTTTGAGTAACGTGCAGATTTGTCTTTAAACTGAGTCATACGGCCCAGTTCACCCATTTGAGTGTAACAGTTAAGAAGCCAACCAAGTTGAGCATGCTCTGGTACGTGTGACTGAACAAATAGCGTGCTCTTCTTCGGGTCAACACCAACTGCCAGACAGATCGCCAGTGCGTCTAGCGTCGCTTCATGCAGCGCTTTAGGGTCCTGACGAACCGTAATCGCGTGAAGGTCAACTACACAGTATTGGCAATCATAATCGTCTTGCATCTGCTGCCATTGACGTAGAGCACCCAAGTAGTTACCGATACTTAGTTCACCTGAAGGTTGAACACCACTCAATACGATGGGTTTGCTCATTAGAATGATTCCTTTGACTTCTTAATCTAATTTAAATGAAAAAAACCGTGCTGTTATGGGCGCACGGTTTACTCAGTGTACTCATTAACGAGTATTTTGGAAGCTCTTTTGTCGCCGTTATGCTGAAACCGCTACGACATCCAATAATTCTGCCAAACTGTCAGCGACGAAATCTGGATTTGAAGCTGAAATAGGCTCGCCATGGTTGTAACCATAAGTCAGGCCAAATGAGGCACAACCTGCATTCTTAGCTGCGAGAATGTCGTTTTTCGAGTCGCCGACCATCAGCATTTCACTAGGTTGGATTTGGTGTTTTTCCATCAGCCAGTTCAGTGCGACTGGGTTTGGTTTTTTCTCTGGGAATGCATCACCGCCAAGGACATCAACGAAGTATTTTGCGATATCGTGCTTTTCCAAAACGTCAGGCACAAACTTTGAAGGTTTGTTGGTCACCAATGCCATAACAAAACCCGCTTTGTGTAGCTCTGCTAGTGTCTCTTTTACCGTTGGGTAAAGGTGGCTTAGCTTGTGACCGCTTTGCTCGTAGTAATCATCAAACAGCACACGCGCTTTTGCACGAAGCTCTTCGCTCAATTCTGGGTTGATGGTCAGGCTTTGGCTCAGTGAACGACCGATCAACACGTCTGCGCCGTTACCAACGTAATCACGAACTTGCTCTTCTGAAACCGATGGAAAGCCAAGCGCTTGCACTGCTTGGTCAGCCGCTACCGCGAGATCTGGCACGCTATCAAGCAAGGTACCATCAAGATCGAAGGCGATGAATTTAATCTCTTGTTGAGTCATAACTTCCCTGAAGATTTTTTATTTATGAATCGGTGAAAACAACAAAGGATGGCATCCCATCCTTTGTCTTTATCATTGTGTCTGACTTTACACTAACTATTTGTTTAGCCGTTACTTTGCAGCAATACGCTGACGAACCGCTTCAAACAAACAAATGCCAGATGCCACAGAGACGTTCAGGCTTGAAACGCTACCTGCCATTGGGATCTTAATCAAATCATCACAGGTTTCGCGAGTCAGACGACGCATGCCGTCCCCTTCCGCTCCCATTACGATAGCAAGAGGACCAGTCAGTTTTGCTTGGTAGATATCGTGCGTTGCTTCGCCCGCAGTACCCACAAACCAGATGCCTTGCTCTTGCAGTGTACGCATAGTACGAGCCAAGTTAGTCACTCGGATCAATGGCACAACTTCTGCTGCGCCACAAGCTACTTTGCTTACTGTTGCGTTCATTGGTGCAGAACGATCTTTCGGTACGATGATCGCCGCAGCGCCTGCTGCATCTGCGTTACGAAGACAAGCACCTAAGTTGTGTGGATCCGTCACGCCATCTAGTACCAACAGCAGTGGTGATTCATGCTGTGCTAGGATGCCATCAATGTCGTTTTCATTGAGTTGTTTTGCCGCTTTAACACGCGCAATAATACCTTGGTGGTTAGCACCGTTCGCTTTGTCGTCTAGGGTTTTTCGTGTCATTTGTTGAATCGAAACGCCACACACCTGAAGATCGTTCAGGATCGGCATTAAGCGATCGTCTTGACGCCCTTTTAGTACATATGCTTCGATAAAACGCTCTGGTTCGCGTTCCAATACCGCCTTCACTGCGTGAATGCCGTAAATAAATTCGTTACTCATTGTTTAACCTGTTGTTCTGGTCGTATTGCCTGCGCCAATCTACCCTTTTAATCCAGACTAGATTGGCGATTCAGCCTACTCTGCGTCGCTCTTGGTACGCTTAGTCTTCTTCGGCTTACTGTGTGGCTTTTTCTTACGTGCTTTCTTCACTTTCGGCTTTTTAGCGCCTTCAGTGTCGCTGCGTTTTGCTCCATTTTTGCGAGGTTTTTCTGCTTCTACAGGTTCTGGTCGCTTGGTTGGTTCAATCGCAGGTGTTGCACGAGTGCCACCTTTGGTTGCCGCACGTTTTTTCTCTTTTGCTTTGCGTTTGGCATCTGCTGCGCGTTTCTTCGCAGTCTTACCTTTGCCGCGTAGCTTACGGCTTGTTTCGATTAATTCAAAGTCAATTTGCTTGTCATTTAAGTTAACCGCAAGCACTTTCACTTTCACCGCATCGCCTAGGCGATAGATGTTACCGAAGCTTTCACCGATAAGTCTTTGACCAATCGGATCAAATTGGTAGTAGTCGTTCGCGAGCGTTGAAATGTGTACCAACCCATCAATATGTAGTTCAGTCAGACGAACAAAGAAACCAAAGCTGGTCACGTTGGCAATAACACCATCAAGCTCGTCGCCAACGTGGTCTTGCATGTATTCACACTTCAACCAATCAGCTACTTCACGGGTTGCATCGTCTGCACGGCGCTCTGTCATCGAACATTGCTCACCGTAGAAGTCCATGTCGTCAAACGAGTAGTGGTAACCACCAGTTGGCGTCCAACGATCTTGGTTGCGACCTTCTTCCTTCGCGATCAGATATTTGATTGCGCGGTGTAGTAGCAAGTCTGGGTAACGACGAATTGGCGACGTGAAGTGCGCGTAACGTTTCAGAGCCAAACCAAAGTGACCCGCGTTATCTGCGTTGTATACCGCCTGCTTCATTGAGCGCAGCAGCATAGTTTGAATCAGCTCTTTGTCCTGACGTTCTGCGATTTGTTTTACTAAATCTGCATAGTCAGTTGGTGATGGCTCTAGGCCACCTTTCAAATCCAAGCCTAGCTCGCTTAGGAAATCACGGAAGCCTTGCAAACGCAGTTCACCCGGAGATTCGTGAACACGGTACAAGGCTGGCTCTTTCGCTTTCTCGACGTAAGACGCTGAAGCGATGTTGGCTAGGATCATACATTCTTCGATGATCTTATGTGCGTCGTTACGAATCACTGGCTCAATGCTTTCAATCTTACGATCCGCGTTGAAGATGAACTTAGCTTCAACGGTTTCAAATTCAATCGCACCACGGTTATCACGCGCTTCTTTAAGTACTTTGTACATCGCGTGCAGCTCTTCAAGGTGAGGAACGACGGCGTGATAACGCAAGCGTAGCTCTTCATCCCCTTCTAGAATTGCGCCTACTTTGTTGTAAGTCAGACGAGCGTGCGAATTCATCACCGCTTCATAATGCTTGTGGCCTGATAGCTTACCGGTGTCAGAGATGGTCATCTCACACACCATACACAAGCGATCAACTTGCGGGTTAAGCGAACATAAGCCGTTTGACAGCACTTCAGGTAGCATTGGCACAACTTGAGATGGGAAGTACACCGAGTTACCACGGTTGATGGCTTCTTTATCCAGCGCAGAGTCTGTACGTACGTAGTAACTTACGTCAGCAATCGCGACCCATAGGCGCCAACCACCGCTCTTTTTCTTCTCACAGTAAACGGCATCATCGAAGTCACGAGCGTCTTCGCCATCAATGGTTACTAGCGGCAAGTCACGCAGATCGACACGACCTTCTTTTGCTTCTTCTGGAACTTCTTCGCCCAGATTTTCGATCTGTTTATCGACGGCTGCAGGCCAATCGTGTGGAATTTGGTGGGTACGGATTGCAATTTGTGTTTCCATGCCCGGCGCCATGTTTTCACCAAGGACTTCAACCACTTTACCCATCATGCCACGTGAGCGAGAGCCACGGTCGGTGATCTCAATCACAACCACATTACCCATACGGGCACCCGCTTTGTGCTCATTTGGGATCAGGATGTCTTGGCTGATGCGCGAGTCATCAGGGACAACGTATGAGTAACCGTATTCAAGGAAGAAACGACCCACGATCTGCGTGTTGCGCTCTTCTAAAACGCGCACAAGACGCCCTTCACGACGACCACGTTTACTGTTGTCGGTTGGTTGCACCAATACGTAGTCACCATGGATGATGTGTTTCATCTGGTGATGTGGCAGCACAATGTCATTATCCTTGCCAACACTGCCTTCTGGGCGAACCCAACCATGACCATCTTTGTGGCCAATTACGTAACCTTTCACCATCTCTAGCTTTTCTGGCAACGCGTAGCACTGACGGCGCGTAAACACGAGCTGACCATCACGCTCCATTGCACGCAATCGACGGCGCAAACCTTCGTACTGCTCTTCACCTTCAAGTTTCAGCGCTTCGAACAAATCATTGCGATTCATCGGCACGCCCGCTTCTTCTAGAAACTCAAGAATAAACTCTCGGCTTGGGATTGGATTTTCGTAATTTTTGGATTCACGATCTGCGAAAGGATCGTTGGGAATGTTGTCTGACATAGGCACGCCTATCTAGCAAGGAAGGTATAGAGCTAGTATATCCGAGTCTCTCGATAAGCTACAGAAATTGCTTTAAAAAAGAGTCTTAGTAAGAGGATTTTAAAGGCGTAAACAACACTATGGACGAGCAAGTAAGATTAGCAGTTCCGAATTATCACTCAATAGTTCTTCAATCGTGCAGCCATCCAATTCCGCAAGAAAAGCCATTTTCGCTTTGGCGAGCTTTTCTTTTAGGCGGCATGCTGGCGTGATGTGACAAAATTCCACGGAGCAATTCACCAAATCTAACGGCTCTAAATCGCGCACGACTCCCCCCACGGTAATCTCTTCTGGAGCCTTCAATAAACGAATACCGCCATTTTTCCCGCGAACGGTGTGCACATAGCCAAGCTGACCAAGGCGATTGATCACCTTCACCATATGGTTCCGTGATACACCAAATAAATCAGTCACTTCAGTAATATTTGTCAGCTCATCTTTAGGCAGTGAAGCCAAGTAAATCAGGGTTCTTAGCGCGTAATCGGTAAAGCTGGTTAACTGCATATTGCTATCCTCTCTAGTAGCAAAAGTGTAAATCTTTTCTTGATCGAAAGATACATTTGAGATACAACTTTAAACATGCATTATAAATACAACTTTAAATAGGAAGCCATTATGCTCAGCAACCAAACCATTGATATCGTAAAAGCAACCGCACCACTGCTTGCAGAAACTGGTCCAAAGTTAACCGCACACTTTTATGATCGTATGTTCACCCATAACCCTGAGTTGAAAGACATTTTCAACATGAGCAATCAGCGTAACGGTGACCAACGTGAAGCTCTATTTAATGCAATCTGTGCTTACGCAGCCAACATCGATAACCTACCAGCACTGCTTGGTGCAGTAGAGAAGATCGCCCACAAGCACACCAGCTTTATGATCACTAAAGATCAGTACCAAATCGTTGGTACACACCTACTGGCGACTATCGATGAGTTGTTCTCTCCGGGTCAGGAAGTGATTGACGCATGGGCAGAAGCTTACGGCGTACTTGCAAACGTGTTCATTCAACGTGAAGAGCAAATCTACCAAGAGAATGCTGCACTTCAAGGTGGTTGGCGTGGGCTGCGTGAATTTGAGTTGGTGGGCAAGCAGCTTGAAAGTGAAAACATCTGTAGCTTTGTTTTCAAACCAACCGATGGTGAAGTGGTTTCTGAGTACAAACCGGGTCAATACCTAGGTATCTACATCAACAGCGATAAGTTCGAAAACCAAGAGATTCGCCAATACAGCCTATCCTCTGCGGTTCAAGAAAATACTTACCGTATCTCGGTAAAACGCGAACAAGGCGGTAAAGTATCGAACTTCCTTCACGATGAGTTGAATATCGGCGATAAGGTACAACTTGCTGCACCTGCGGGTGATTTCTTTATGGATGTGGACGCGGCTACACCAGTTGTTTTGGTGTCAGCGGGCGTTGGTCTAACTCCGACTCTATCGATGCTTGAGAGCCTTTCTGAGCACCAAGCGCCAGTAACATGGGTGCATGCAGCAGAAAACGGCCAACAGCACGCATTCAAACAGCACGTAAACCAAATCGTGAATGCAAAAGAAAACATGAACTCGTTGGTTTGGTACAACCAACCAACAGCAGAAGATAAGATTGGTGAAGACTTCCAATTCACGGGTTTCGTCAACTTAAATGAAATTGAAGCTGCTCTTAAGCAAGACAACGTACAAGTCTACTTCTGTGGCCCGGTTGGCTTTATGCAGCACGTCGCGAAACAACTGCTTGAGCTTGGCGTAGCGCAAGAGCAGTTCCATTACGAGTGCTTCGGTCCACACAAAGTCGTTTAATCGCTCACGATTACTCGTCGGGAAAAACAATAAAGCCCACATGATGTGGGCTTTGTTGTATCTATTCGCAGAGCTTTATGAAGTTACTGGTATTTTAAGAGTAGATTTACCAGAAGGTGTCGCGGCGCTTGGCTCGCGCAATAATGTTTTGCGGCATACGTTGCTCAAGACCATTTCTCAGCATCGCAATACGCTTATATTGCCTCTTATCCGCAGTCACCGAGTTATACAACCAACGGTAGGCATCTTCGTAGTCGAGCGGGCTACCGTAATCGCGCAGTAATAGTTCGGCAAGATGAATACGCGCATTCAAGTTGCCCATCGATGCGGCTTCACGCAGGTATGGGATCGCACGTTCTTTATCTTGTTGGACTAAAGTTCCACGAGAGTAGTAGCGGCCAAGTTGCTCTAACGCAGCAGGTAAACCTTGGTGGGCTGCGTTTTCCATGTAGTAAAGACCAAGCTCTACGTCTTGCTCTACACACACGCCCCACGCAAGCATATCGCCATAAAGGAATTCATAAGACGGCAAGTTAATGCGCGTCGCACGTGCCACGATATCTTCCACTAGCTGGCAGTTATCAGCGCGCACGCGCTCTAGGTGCTTATTCTGCTCAATAAGCTTAATCAATTCTGCTTCGGTGTAGATAGGAACTGGCGCCCCTACATCGGCAACATTTGCCTTAGCCGATGTTGCACTCAGCATCAATAACAGTGAAGCAGCCACTGTTCGTAACTTCATATATGTACTCTTTAAGGTATCTAAGAAACCAAAGATCAGCCAAGGATCTCCTCTGCTTGATTACCTTATCGGCAAAGGTTAGTTAAGCTTTAGGCAAATTTTGCCTCCTGTCTAATCTTAACGGCAACAACTTGCCATATCGAGTACGATTTTTCACCAATGGTTCTAATTCACAAATATAAAAAAACCGGCCATCATAGCCGGTTTTTAAAAATCTCTAACGAGTATCGATTAAGCTTCGAATGGGTGAACCTTAATGATGGTTTCGTTACGGTCAGGACCAGTTGAGATGATGTCTACTGGCACGCCGGTTAGCTCTTCGATACGCTTGATGTAATCTAGAGCAGCTTGTGGTAGCTCGTCGATTGATTTTGCACCGAATGTGTTCTCAGACCAACCTGGCATTGTTTCGTAGATAGGCGTCGCTTTTTCAAATGCTTCCGCAGCCATCGGAGAAACTTCTAGCGTAGAGCCATCTTCCATCTTGTAACCAGTACAGATTTTTAGCTCTTCTAGACCATCTAGTACGTCTAGTTTAGTTAGACAGAAACCAGATACAGAGTTGATTTGGATTGCGCGACGCATAGCAACAGCATCGAACCAACCAGTACGGCGTAGACGACCTGTTGTCGCACCGAACTCGTGACCCACTTCACCTAGGTGCTTACCTACTGGATCTTGCTTGTCTAGACCGTCGTATAGTTCAGTCGGGAATGGACCTGCACCAACACGAGTACAGTAAGCTTTCGCGATACCAAGGATGTAACCGATGTGACGAGGACCGAAACCAGAACCTGCAGCAACACCACCAGCAGTTGTGTTAGAAGAAGTTACGTATGGATAAGTACCGTGGTCGATATCAAGTAGCGTACCTTGTGCGCCTTCGAACATGATCTTGTCGCCGCGCTTACGTGCTGCGTCTAGTTCGTCAGTTACGTCGATAACCATAGAAGTTAGTAGTTCAGCGTAACCTTTCGCTTGCTCAAGTACTTCTTCGTAGCTTACTGCTTCAGCTTTGTAGAAGTTAACTAGTTGGAAGTTATGGAATTCCATTACTTCTTTTAGTTTCTCAGCGAAAGATTCCATATCGAATAGATCGCCAACGCGTAGACCGCGACGAGCAACTTTATCTTCGTATGCTGGACCAATACCACGGCCAGTAGTACCGATAGCTTTTTTACCGCGAGCGATTTCGCGAGCTTGGTCCATTGCAACGTGGTAAGGAAGAATTAGAGGACATGCTTCAGAAATGAAAAGACGTTCGCGTACTGGAATGCCGCGCTCTTCAAGAGGTTTCATTTCTTTAATTAGAGCTTCAGGCGATAGTACAACACCGTTACCGATAACGCATTTTACGTTATCGCGAAGGATACCTGATGGAATTAAGTGAAGAACGGTTTTTTCACCGTCAATTACAAGTGTGTGACCTGCATTGTGACCGCCTTGGTAGCGTACCACGTATTTTGCATCTTCAGTTAAAAGGTCTACAATTTTACCTTTACCTTCGTCACCCCATTGGGTGCCTAGAACGACTACGTTATTTCCCATCTTTCCAAGTCTGATTGCTAGTTAAAAATGGATTCTAGCACCGAATCACACTTCTTGCAGTCATTTTTTGTTCACAGAGTGGATACCAGAATGCAAACTCGCCAATCTTACTCATTTCGAAATCACTACATCACTGATAATATTTACTTTTCAGAATTCGACTAGGGATCATGATGTCAGAGTCTATTTGGCTAGCGATAGGGCTAGTATTGATCGTTGAAGGTATTGGACCGTTGATCGTTCCAAATGGTTGGCGCAACATGGTCGCTCAGTTAAGTGAGCAACCGGATAACCAGTTGCGTCGCATTGGCGGTTGTTTAGTGGTAGCGGGCGCCGTGATCGCCATCATGATGAGTTAACATACTCGCGGTGCCTATCCGATATTTATCCAACAGATACCAAAAGATACAAAAAAGGCTCCATCACGGAGCCTTTTTAATTTGCTGTAACGCTTAGCTTATTTCGCTTCTGCGCCTTTCGCATTGTTCATGTATTGGAAGAACTCACTCTTCGGATCCAGAACAAGGATGTCACTCTTAGAGCTGAACGATTTTTCGTAAGCTTTTAGAGAACGTAGGAAGCTGAAGAACTCAGGATCTTTGTTGTACGCATTCGCGTAGATCTTCGCTGCTTCTGCATCCGCTTCACCTCGTGTTACACGAGCTGTTTTGTCTGCTTCTGCAAGAATTGTTGCCACTTCAAGCTCAGCTTGCGCACGGATAACTTCTGCTTTCTCACGACCTTGAGAACGGTGCTTACGCGCTACCGACTCACGCTCTGCGCGCATACGACGGTAGATAGATTCACTGATCTCATCTGGTAGGTTGATCTTCTTCATACGGAAATCAACGATGCGAACACCCAAGTCTTTCATTGCACTATCGCGCGTGTCTTTCAACACTTCAGACATGATTAGGTCACGTTCGCCATCGATTTCCAAGGCTTCACGAGCTGCTTCAGTACTCACTTCATCACTGCTTGCGTCTTCTGGAAGTACGTCGTTATTACGTGGACCAGATACGATTTGCTTGATTTCACGAGAACCAATTTCTGCACGTAGTACGTCAGTTACCTTACGCTCAAGAAGCGCTTCAGCTGTCAGTGTGTTACCGCCGCCAGTTGCAAGGTAGTAACGACCGAAATCTTCAATACGCCACTTCACGTAGGTATCAATGATTACGTCTTTTTTCTCAGACGTTACGAAACGGTCAGCACGGCCATCCATTGTTTGGATACGCGCATCTAACTGCTTAACTCGATCAAACAGTGGCATTTTGAAATGCAGACCCGGCTCATAAATACGAGTGATGTCGTTGTTATCTTTCAAGACACGACCGAATCGAACCACAATACCACGCTCACCTTCAGGAATCACAAACAGTGACATCAGCATTAATGCCAGTGCGATTACCAATACAGGGATCATTAACTTACGCATTCTTAGTATCTCCCTTGACGTGAACCAGTTGAACGAGACTGTGTGTTCGAAGTGTCTTGCTGAGCACGTTCAGACTCTAATTGAATGTGATCGTACGTTGAAGTCGACTTCGATTTACGTTTAGTGTCTGTTTGACCTTCTTGACCAGCCAACTTATCAATTGGAAGGTATAGAAGGTTACCGCTTGATTCAGAGTCAATCAGCACTTTAGATGTGCTTGAGTACACTTCTTCCATCGCATCTAGGTACAGACGATCACGCGTTACACCTGGTGCAGCTTGGTATTCAGGCAGTAGTTTTTCAAACTGAGCTACTTGACCAAGAGCTTCGTTGGTTACACGCTCGTTGTAACCTTGCGCTTCTTTCTTCAAACGCTCAGCACGACCTGTTGCCTTCGGTAAGATTTCGTTCTTGTATGCTTCTGCTTCACGGATGAAACGCTCTTCATCCTCACGCGCTGCGATTGCATCATCAAACGCATCTTTAACTTGCTCTGGCGGACGCGCAGACTGGAAGTTCACATCAACAATCACGATACCCATATCGTAGCTATCGATAATTTGGTTTAGTGTCTCTTGAGTACTTTGACGGATTTGCTGACGACCACTTGTTAGGATGCTATCCATTAGTGAGTCACCAATTACTGCACGTAACGCAGAGTCTGTTGCTTGACGCAAGCTGTCGTCTGCATTAGTCACGCGGTACAGGTATTTGTATGGGTCAGCGACACGGTATTGAACGTCCATCGCTACCGTTACTACGTTTTCATCTTTAGTCAGCATTAGACCAGATGCACGTAGCGAACGAATCGCTTGTACGTTAACCGCTTCGTATTCATCAATAAAACGAGGACGCCAGTTCAGACCTGGGTCTACGATACGGTCGTATTTACCTAAACGCAGCACAACACCACGCTCTGCTTCACCGATGGTGTAAAAACCAGCGAAGAACCACACTGCAATCGCAATAACTGCAATTACGCCGAAGCCAATTGCACCACCGCCACCGCCGATAGAAGAACCACCGCCGCCTTTTTTACCAAACTTGCCACCCAGCTTTTGACTCAGTTTACTGAACACTTCATCTAAATCTGGCGGACCTTGATCTCGGCCACCAGGACGCTGGCCACCACGATTATTATTACCCCAAGGGTCATTATCGCGGCCATTGTTGCCGTTGTTATTTCCAGGCTCATTCCACGCCATTAGAAAGCTCCATCATTTGATATGACGTTATACTGTAGCAGTCCTTTAAGTGACTATAAAGTCGACTAAAACTGCCCCTTCTCTTTTTTCAAGTCTAGACCAATCTACCTGTTGCATTCGAATATCGATCAACAAGTTACCTTCCTGGTCATATTCCTCACGTTGAATACACTTCATTTGGAAGAATGTACTACGGAATCGTCCTTGATACTGTGGAGGAATTCGCAACTGATGCTCAACCATTTGCGACGCCAAACGTTCTGTCAGCGCATCAAATAGGAGATCAATGCCCAATCCGTCCATCGCAGAAACCCAGACTGCACGAGGTACGCCTTCCTCATTACGTTCTATACGAGGTTTTTGCTCTTCTAGATTGTCAATCTTGTTCATTACTACGAGCGTCGGCACTTCATGTGCGTCGATCTCTTCTAAAACTTCATGAACAGCTTGAATATTCTCACGAAAACGCTCATCACTGGCATCAACAACATGTAACAAAATGTCAGCTTCTTGCGTTTCTTGCAAGGTTGCTTTGAAGGCAGCAACCAAATCGTGAGGTAGATGTCGGATAAAACCAACGGTATCTGCAAGTATTGCAGGCCCTACATCTGCTAACTCTATCTTACGTAAAGTAGGATCAAGAGTAGCAAACAGTTGATCTGCGGCATAAACGCCAGCTTCTGTAATACGGTTGAAGAGTGTCGACTTACCCGCGTTGGTGTAGCCCACAAGAGAAACCGTTGGGATTTCGGCTCGGTTTCGGGCACGACGCCCTTGTTCACGCTGCTTCGCAACTTTTTCAAGGCGGCGAAGGATGGCTTTGATTCTATCACGCAATAATCGACGGTCAGTTTCTAACTGAGTTTCACCCGGTCCACGTAGACCGATACCGCCTTTCTGCCTTTCAAGGTGCGTCCAACCACGAATCAAACGAGTAGAAATATGACGAAGTTGGGCTAGCTCTACTTGCAGCTTACCTTCGTGCGTTCGTGCTCGTTGGGCAAAAATATCGAGGATGAGACCAGTGCGGTCGAGGACTCGACATTTGCACAGTGCTTCGAGGTTACGTTCTTGGGCAGGAGAGAGGGAGTGATTAAAAATCACAATTTCAGCACCAGTTAATTGTACCGCAGTAGCAATTTCTTGTGCCTTACCCTCTCCGACATAGTATTTCGGGTGTGGGGATTGACGACTACCAGTGACAACTTGCAGCGCCTCAACCCCAGCGGAAGAAACCAGCATTTCAAATTCAGCCAGATCTTCCCATTCACCTTCTTGCGTGAAGTTGATATGAACAAGTACGGCTCGCTCACCGGATTCATAACGGTCAAACAAGCAATCAACTCCTTATTTTAACAATACTAAATGAAGAATTAATCTTCAGATTTTTCTTGTGGACGATCACCTTGAGGACGATCACCACTGTGGTGGCTCACTGGACGAGCCGGAACAACTGTAGAGATAGCGTGCTTGTACACCATTTGATTTACAGTGTTTTTCAATAGAATCACGAACTGATCGAATGATTCGATCTGACCTTGTAGTTTGATACCGTTCACAAGGTAGATAGATACCGGGATACGCTCACGACGTAGCGCATTTAGGAATGGGTCTTGTAGAGATTGCCCCTTAGCCATTTTATTTTCCTTATTTAATTTGTAGTTGTAATTATTTAGCTAGCGGTGCAATGCAAAAGGTACTACTTTTTGCATCTGAGCTAAACGAATCAAAATGCACCCTAAGTAATTAGCAGCATAGTATAAAAACCGCCAATAACAGATCCTTTGAGAGTGCGATCACGCAAAAACGATCACATTATACACAGCTATCTCAATCAGATGCTATTGCTTCTGACATGGTTTCGAGTGCTTGTTCAATGTTGTCGCTATCCAACCAAGTTAAATCATTCCAGCTGCGTAACCAGGTGATTTGACGCTTGGCCAATTGACGAGTTGCACAGACGCCACGAAATATGGCTTCATCACGAGTGCACTCCCCGTCTAAATACTCCCACATCTGTCTGTAACCAACACAACGGATTGACGGAAGATCAGGGTGAAGATCATCACGCGCATACAGCGCTTTCATCTCATCTTCAAAACCTGCCTCCATCATCTTTTCGAAGCGTAGTTCAATTCGACGGTGAAGTTCTGCCCTGTCCTTGGGAGCTATTGCAAACTGTTTGACTCGATACGGTAAGCTATCGCCTTTCGTTTGAGTCAACTCAGTAAGAGTTTTACCTGAAATACGGAACACTTCCAATGCCCTCGATAAACGCTGAGGATCGTTTGGATGAATTCTCGCAGCTGATACAGGATCAATCTCTTTCAGCTCATCGTGCAACACCGACCAACCTTTAGTCAATGCCTCTTGCTCAATTTGCTGACGAATTTCAGGATTTGCAGCAGGAAGAGGTGATAAGCCTTCAAGTAACGCTTTGTAATACAGCATAGTACCGCCGACTAAGAGCGGAATTTTTCCTTCTGCAACAATGTCATCCATTGCCTGCAATGCATCACGGCGAAAGTCCGCCGCAGAGTACGCTTCACTAGGGTCAAGAATATCAATAAGGCGATGTGGCGCTAGACTTAGCTCGCACTCATCTGGCTTCGCTGTACCGATGTTCATATCTTTGTAGATCAACGCCGAATCCACGCTGATGATCTCAACCGGGTACTTCTGACGCAGGCGAATCGCTAGCTCTGTTTTACCTGATGCAGTTGGTCCCATCAAAAAGAGGGCCAAAGGTAGTTTGTCTGTCATGGCTTTAATTTGGCAATCGTGGCAGAGAAATCAACAGCAGACACAAATTTTGTGTCTTCTAATGGCAATTGACCATGTCTTAGCTGTTCAAGTTCCGCAATAATTTGAATGGCTTCGGAAAGAGTATAGTGGCTCTTAACGGTGGTGACCTGCAAAGCAAGCCAATCTATCAGTTCAGATAACAGCAGAGCCGTTGCCACCTCTCCCGTCACGCGAGTTTGCGCGTAAGATAACAGATCTGGTATCAAATTTTGTAAGTTTTGTTGGCGCAGTGGTGAAGGCACTCCCATCACCATTAGTGCTTTATCATTTCTGGCCTTTAACTGAATACCTAACTGAGCAAAATCTTGTTGATAATCCTGTGCAAGCTGGACCAGATCCGCTTCCAACTTAATCGATAGCGGCACCAGTAGCGGTTGAGCTTTTAGAGCCCCTTCACTTGGTGTGAGCTGTCCTTTTGTTCGATAGTACTCAGCCCTTGGCAGTGCAACCAAAGCCACACCGCTATCACTACTCATCAAAACAAACTGCTCGTCCACCACAGCCAGAGCTTTGCTCAGCGCAGTAACAGGAGGTAAAGCAGGTTCATCTCGAGAGCTAACTGTAGCCGGCGTAGCTTCAGCCTGTGGTTCAAAATCTGGCGTCTGAAGCAATTCATGATAAGCACGCACTTCTTGTTTGCTTGGTGCAGGCTCAGCATGACGCTGCTCTTTATTCGAATTCGGTTTAGGCGCAGGCTTTGATTCAATCCAGTCTGTTCGTTTAAAGGAATCCGCCACGCGCGCTTCTCGTACAGAAGCGTCACTTGATGCCCTATCGCGAGGTTTCGTTTCATAGTCCGAGCGCCCCGGATAGGCGGGTGTGTTATCAATCGCTTGATACACTCGCTCAAGTACAGGTGAACCGCTTTGCTCCGGTGTACTTATTGGCTCCGGCGAACTTGCTGTTTCAGGAGCAGACGTCATCGTCTCAAATGGCTCTACTGTCTCGGCGGGATCTGCATGGTGAAACGCAGATTGGTTCACGTGCGGTTTATCAATCACTGAGCTTTGCGCAAGAGCATCCGCCAGTGCTTGATAGATAAAATCATGCACTAAGCGTGCTTGATGGAAACGCACCTCATGCTTGGCAGGATGTACGTTGACATCTACTTGATGTGGATCGAGCTCAATAAATAGTACATACGCAGCAAACTGATCCGGCTTGAGACTGGTTTCGTAACTTTGACGAATCGCATGATTGATCAGTTTGTCACGCATCATGCGACCGTTCACGTAGCAGTATTGCAAATCACTTTGCTGCCTCGCCCCTTCCGGCGTAGTAATCCAGCCGTGAAGCTTGAGTCCTTGATGCTCCAATTCGATACGTAGCATATTACGCACAAAGGCATTACCACATACCGCAGCAATGCGCTTTTCAGTTTGAAGCTGATTCTTTGCGGCACGGTATTGACGGATCATCTTACCGTTGTGACGGACATTGATGGTGACATCAAAGCGGCTCAATGCAATGCGCTTCAATAATTCATCGATGTGGGCAAATTCGGTTTTCTCGGTACGAAGAAATTTACGACGAGCGGGCGTATTGAAGAACAGATCTAACACTTCAACCGAGGTACCAATTGGGTGTGCGGTCGGCTGGAGTTTGACCTTCATATCGCGCCCTTCAGAGTAGGCGCTCCACGCTTGTTCTTGTGCAGCTGGTCGAGAAGTCATGGTCAAGCGCGATACCGAACTAATACTCGCTAGCGCCTCACCACGAAACCCCAAACTCATAATCGCTTCCAAGTCATCCAAAGTATGGATCTTCGAGGTCGCATGACGACTTAACGCTAGGCCTAACTCATCTTTCACAATCCCTTTGCCGTTATCGCGCACACGAATCAGCTTGGCACCACCTTTCTCGATATCAATATCGATACGGGTCGCCCCAGAGTCGAGACTATTTTCTACCAACTCTTTCACGACAGAAGCGGGTCTTTCAACCACCTCCCCTGCCGCGATTTGGTTTGCCAATCGCGCTGGCAAAATTTTAATGGTCATGATGAGTTATAAGCTCACTTACTTGTTTGGAATAATCAGCACTTGTCCTACTGCCAGCTCATCAGAGCGTAGGTTGTTCGCTTTACGAATATTCGAGACACTAACACCATATTTCGATGCAATCTTGCCAAGGTACTCACCACGAGTAACCTTATGCTTACGAATAGGTTTGTCTTTCACCGCCACAGTGATCTTCAATTTCTGACCGACCCACAAGGTATCCGATTTAAGATTGTTCTGCCTGCGAATATCGGCGATTTTTACTTTATAGTGACTTGCGATCTTACCAAGGAACTCACCGGACTTGACGGTGTGGGTAATGGTCTCTGTTTCAACGGTATTTGGCTTATTCGAAATAGCAATCGAAGCTGCCCCTATTCCAGGGATTTTTAGCTTCTGCCCTACAGCCAAGCCACTGGACTTGAGCTTATTCTCGCTCATGATCGCTTTGGTTGACGTTCCGTATTTCTTCGCGATCACAGAAAGCGATTCGCCACGTTTCACCGTATGAACGATTGGCTTCGCGGAAGACGAGAAAACGGTCCCTTCTGGCGGATTATCTTTCAAGTACTTCACAACAGCTTTGGTTATCGCTCGCGCCAGCTTATCTTGATGAGAACGTTGGAATAGCAACTTCTCTTCAGTCGGGTTAGAGATAAAACCAGTCTCAACCAATACTGATGGGATCTGTGGTGAACGTAATACCGCAAGGCTGGTATTAATTGGTTTTGAGTTATGTAGACGAGCAACTTTGCCCATCTCGCCCAAAATCTCAGTCGCTAACTTATAGCCCTCCTTTTGAGAGTGACTGAACTGAAGATCCAATAAGGTTTGGTTCACATTGCGATCACTGGAGTTACTAACAAACGCCGTACCTGAACCACCAAGCAACTCTGATTGTTTCTCATGATTTTCCACCCAGCGAGAAATCTCAGTGTTCGCGCGGCGAGTGTTCAACACAAATACCGAGCCACCGCGTGGTTTAGGTGAGGTAAATGCGTCAGCGTGAATGGAGATCAACAGATGAGCGTCATTCTCACGAGCAATTGCAACACGACGGTTTAAGTTGACGAAGTAGTCGCCGGTACGAGTCATACGTGTTTTGATACCAGGAACGGCATTCAATTGGTCTGAAATCTTACGAGCAATGCTCAATACCGCGTCTTTTTCATACTTACGACGCGATGGGCCTATCGAGCCAGGGTCTTCACCACCATGGCCTGGATCTATCGCGATTAAAATCTCTTGTGCACGATGCACCGTACTCATGTCTTTACTAGGTGACGTTGGCTTACCTGGTTTTGACGTGCTCGTGGTCGTCGACTTTTGCGCACCGTGCGACAAATCAATCACCAAACGGTGGCCATATTGACCTCCAGGTGTTGGCTTGAGTTTGAATAGCTCAGCTTTAACACTTTTCTTTAATTCAAAGACCAAACGGTAAGTGTCTTTATCTGGTGGACTACTCTTACGGACGCGCTTCAATACTGGACTGTCCGTTACGGTAACAGGCAGCTTAGCTTTCATAGAGGTGTTTTTGAGATCCACCACTAAGCGATCTGGCCCAGAGAGAGAGAAATAGGAATAGTTAGCCTCCGCGCTTAAATCGATGACAACTCGAGTCTCATCAGGAGAAGGCCAAACTCGGAAACTTTTGACGACGTTAGCAAAGGCTAAATTAGGGATAATAAGGAGAAAAGTGGCGACTAACACCGCCACTGTTCTAAATTTTGAAAGACTCAACATAGCTCCAATTGACTGAGTAGTTGCTCACCATATTCATTATTTGCAGTTAGTTCAGCGATACGCTGCTCACCCTGATAGCGAATGTTCATATCAAGATCTGGCTTCGGTAGCAATCCCTGTCCTTTTTCAGGCCATTCAACTAAACAAATTGCATCATCAGTGAAATAGTCTCGGATTCCCATGAATTCCAGTTCTTCAGGATCCGCAAGACGATAAAGATCAAAGTGGTAAACTTGCCACTTATCCAATTGATAAGGTTCGACTAACGTGTAGGTCGGGCTTTTTACATTACCTTGATGACCAAGAGCACGGACAAAACCACGGCTAAATGTTGTTTTACCCGCACCTAAATCGCCGTGCAAATAAATAGTGGTTTGCTGAGAACAAAGCTGAGCCAATGCGGTTCCAAGTGCTACCGTTGCATGCTCATCTTTAAGATTAAATTGTTTCGTGCTCATTGATGCTTCTCTAACTAATGATCGTTGACTATATAAAAATCAAAAGAACAGGAATAGTAAACTGTGTTGGTTTTGAGAGACAAGCTCTCAAATGTCATATATGCGAAAAAAATGCCAATAAGACAAAACCTAATTACCTGAATCTATTGAGTGCATAAGCAGAATTACTCATGTCTAAATCAACTTTTGATGACTTTGTTTCAAAATTCGTTCTCTGTGTTATCTGCTCGACTTTCAGGTAGCACCATTGACTTAGATCCTGTAAGATCCGCCCCCCTTTATCTTGGTGGTTAATATGAACTACGAACAACTCGCACAACAAATTAAAATTTGGGGTAAAGAGCTCGGCTTTCAAAAAGTAGGGATCTGCGATGTTGATCTTAGTGAACATGAGACCGCTCTGCAAAAGTGGCTCGACGCTGGCTATCACGGTTCAATGGACTGGATGGCCCGTCATGGCATGATGCGTGCCAGGCCAAATGAGCTTTTACCAGGAACCGTGCGAGTGATCAGCGTGCGTATGGATTACCTACCACCAGAGGCGAGATTTGCTTCTAATTTGGCAAACAAAAACCATGCTTACATCAGCCGCTACGCACTAGGGCGTGATTACCATAAATTGGTGAGAAAGCAGCTTAATAAGCTTGGCAAACTTATTGAGCAAGAAATCGGACAATTTGGCTATCGCCCATTCGTCGATTCCGCCCCAATCCTTGAGCGCCCATTGGCACAGAAAGCAGGATTAGGCTGGACCGGTAAACACTCACTCATTTTGGATAAAGACTGTGGTTCTTGGTTCTTTCTCGGAGAATTGTTGATTGACCTACCATTGCCAGTCGATGAGCCAAGTGTCGATCAATGTGGCAAGTGTAAAGCATGCATCACATCCTGCCCAACACAAGCCATCGTAGATGAGAAAGTGGTGGATGCTCGACGTTGTATCTCTTACCTCACTATTGAATTTGATGGTGTGATCCCTGAAGAGTTCCGCAAGCCAATGGGAAATCGTATCTATGGCTGTGATGACTGCCAGTTGGTATGTCCTTGGAACCGCTATGCTGAAATTACCGAGCAAGACGACTTCCATCGCCGTGAAAGTTTTGAAGAGCCAGATCTGATCACCATGTTCAATTGGGATGAAGTCACGTTCCTAAGCCAAATGGAAGGGTCAGCTATTCGTCGGATTGGGCACCTGCAATGGCTACGTAATATATCTATCGCACTTGGTAATGCAGACTACAGTCAAAGAGCGATAGATGCCTTAGAAACGAGGCGTGGTGAAAGTGAGTTACTTGATGAGCACATCGAGTGGGCTTTGGCACAACAGCTCAATCAACTGCCAACCAATGAATCAGGTTCTATCGATACGAAAAAGAAGCGTTTAATTAGAATCGTAGAAAAAGGGCTTCCACGAGACGCCTAGCGCGTAGCTCATATGCAAGAGATTGAAAACACTTTTTGCATAAGCAAATCATGATTTTGTTCTCAAATTCTGAAATGTGGAAAAAAAGATTTAAGTCTTGTGAAATTGAGCTATTCAAAAAAGTTAAACACAGCTTAAAGAAATGATTAGGATCAAAAAAACACAAAGTAATGATCCAAAATTAACGCACCCGATCCGCAATAAATCAACCTTTTACCATAAATAACAACAACTTAGCTATTTAGTGAAAAGTTTTATCACCGTCGAATTTAGAAAAGATCTTTCTTTACAACCTATAAACCCTGAACAGAAAACACTTTATCAACCAACTTATCCACAGAATAGAATATGTGGATAACTCTGTTAATTAAAGGTATGAAAGTGCCCCGAACATCAGATTATTCATTGGTCGGTCGACTTTTATCATGTTTAAAACACAAACGAAATCGTCCGACATCATTCGATGCGGATTAGAGTTTTGCTTTTTAGGGATTGATGCTTCTCAGCATTATGAAAAGAGCGATGTGACTGGCTGTAACGCTTCAAACAATGAAAGTTACATCCATCGATGGTTTAAGTAAATTACTAGAAACTATCGCTTGAAAATTGGTTGCGGGGGCCGGATTTGAACCGACGACCTTCGGGTTATGAGCCCGACGAGCTACCAAGCTGCTCCACCCCGCGTCCATGTATTACCGATTAATACGATAATAGAAACTGGAGCGACACACGAGGTTCGAACTCGTGACCTCAACCTTGGCAAGGTTGCGCTCTACCAACTGAGCTAGTGTCGCAATGTCACTGTTAAGCACAATGAGGGCTATAAATTGGAGCGACACACGAGGTTCGAACTCGTGACCTCAACCTTGGCAAGGTTGCGCTCTACCAACTGAGCTAGTGTCGCATGTCACTGTTAAGCACAATGAGGGCTTTCGCTTTCCACCTTGAGAAAAGTGGAGCGACACACGAGGTTCGAACTCGTGACCTCAACCTTGGCAAGGTTGCGCTCTACCAACTGAGCTAGTGTCGCATCTTTTAACGGCCTGAATGCTATTAAAATAACGTTCAAGCTGTTTAGATTTGGTTGCGGGAGCCGGATTTGAACCGACGACCTTCGGGTTATGAGCCCGACGAGCTACCAAGCTGCTCCATCCCGCGTCCGTATTTCATTGTTAAGCACAATGAGGGCTATCAAATTGGAGCGACACACGAGGTTCGAACTCGTGACCTCAACCTTGGCAAGGTTGCGCTCTACCAACTGAGCTAGTGTCGCATCTCTCAACGGCCTGAATATTATCAAAAATAATCTTCAAACTGTTTTAGATTTGGTTG
>NZ_JBQEQR010000045.1:0-504 GCF_052037695.1 Vibrio sp. WZ-1
GAGACATTCACAGTCACCTCTGTCGATGGCACTCCGTCAACCATCAAGGTCACCATTAACGGCACCAACGATGCGGCGACCGTCAGCAGTGCGACTGTTGCGGTTGATGAAACGGACAAAGCCATCACAACTTCAGGCACACTAACCAGCACCGATGTCGATAATCCTGACAACGCGTTTACGCCAGATTCGATCACAGGGACTCACGGTGACTTAACCATTGATACCAATGGGCATTGGGTATTCACCGCCAACAGCCCATTCAACCAACTCAATGTCGGCGACAAGGTTGAAGAAACCTTTACTGTTGCTTCTGTCGATGGGACTCAGTCAACCATCAAGGTGACTATTAACGGCACTAATGATGCCGCGACCGTCAGCAGTGCCACTGTGGCTGTTGATGAAACTGACTCTGCGGTAACGACCTCTGGCACCCTAACCAGCACCGATATCGATAATCCAGATAATGCCTTTACACCGGATTCGATCACAGGCACACACGGT